>JAXJVS010000001.1:0-31674 GCA_036308445.1 Bacilli bacterium
GGACACACCTGTACCCATCCCGAACACAGAAGTTAAGCATCATAACGGCGACGATAGTGCATCCGCGCAACAATAGCAAGCTGCCAGTTCTTCCGATACCCTGTTGGGTATCTTTTTTTGTTTAAAAAAATAAAAAATTTAAAAATTCATAATATGGACATAAAAACATAAAATAATAATGTATGTATTGTAAAATTATTAAAATTATGGTTTAATTAGTGTGGTTATTTATAATTTTTAAAGGATAGAGTGATGGAGGTATTTATGGATAATCTTAGTGAACAGATTAAGAAAAGAAGAATAGAAAAAAAGATGACCATTGAAGAACTTTCTAAAGAAACATTTCTATCAGTAGCAGTTATTAAAGATATCGAAGCAGGGAAATTTGATCAATATGAAGGTGACGAAACCTATGTAAAAATGTATTTGAAAAAAATTTCTAATGTTTTGGATTTGAATAAAGAAGAACTTACACAAAGTTACGTTGCTTTGACTGAAGAAATTAAATTGGCACAATTAAAGTCAAAAGAAGATACTTCAAAAAAACAAGAAGAAGTAGTAAATAAGGGTAAATATTTTAATTTCGATTCTCCTCATTTAGCAAGAAAACAATCTGTATATGAGGATAAATCACATATAAAGGTTATACGTGGAGTTATAATTTTTGCATTAGTAGCTTTAGTGTTTGGAGTGTTGTGGTGGGGGATTTCATCAACTAAATCACAAGTAGATGATCCTACTTTTGATCCTCAACAACAAACAACAACTGAAGGACAAATTGTTGATGATACAGATGATACTAAGGATGATTTAACAAATGATATACAAAATGATATTACTAATGATAACTTTGTAAGAAATGGTAAATTAGATTTCACGATGAATTTAGAAGAAGGTACAGATGAATTTGTATTTAAAGTTGTATTCGGTAATAAATCTTGGGCTTCGATGAAAGTTAATGGAAATAATTATGATGATTTTGAATCTAAAATATATGAGGCAGAAGATGTAGTTGAATTAAAATTTAAAGTTGCAGATTTTGAAAATTTAGTATTAAAAAATGGTTATAGTATGGGACATAAATATTATATTAATGATGTAGAAATTCCTTTAACTGAAGATGATTATTCTGAGGGAGTTACTAATTTAACATTGACATTGGATAAACAAAATGAACCTACCGAATAAGTTAACGATTACAAGACTTGTTTTAGTCCCAATACTTGTGATTGTTTATCTATTTCCATATGATCAATTTAATATTAATTTATTAACTTTAAATGTCTTATCTACAAAATTAACAATTGTAGATGTGTTAAGTTTTCTTATATTTTGTATTGCATCTATAACTGATTATTTGGATGGTTATTTAGCTAGAAAAAATAATTTAGTAACTACTTTTGGAAAATTTATTGATCCAATTGCTGATAAACTCATCGTTAATACATCGATTTTGTTATTAGCTAGTATCAATGAAATATCTATTATCGTACCAATAATTATGATATCTAGAGATATAATTGTCGATGCTATTAGATTAGTTGCTAGTCAGAAGAATGTCGTTTTGGCAGCTAGTATGTTAGGAAAAGCTAAAACTATGACTCAAATGATTGCAATTTGTATATTATTATTAAAAAATGTTATATTTGCTTATTTTGGTATTCCAATGGATCAAATTATGATATGGATTGCTACAGCTATTTCTTTGATTTCCGGTATTGATTATTTTATGAAAAATAAAGATTATATCTTGGAGAGTATGTAATGGATGAGTTAGCTCAAATCTTAAAAGAAAAAGATATTTCTATATCAAGTGTAGAAAGTTTTACAGTTGGTGGATTTGCATCTCTTATAGGAAGTATAAGTGGTATATCACAAGTATATCGCGGTAGTCTAGTTAGTTATCAAACAAGAATCAAAAGAGATGTTCTTCATATTGATCAAAAAATAATTGATAATTATGGAGTTGTATCTAATGAAGTTGCGGGTTTAATGGCAATAAATGGTCAAAAAATGTTTGATAGTGACATTTGTATTTCATTTACTGGAAATGCAGGTCCTACAGCAATGGAAAATAAACCGGTCGGATTAATTTATATAGGAATAGCTTTTTTTAAAACAATTAGCACTTATTGCTTTCAATTGAATGGTTCACGAGAACAAATTAGAGAACAAGCTATTTATTTAGGCTGCAATGAACTACTGAAATTATTAAAGACTGAATATGAACTATAAAAAAGGAGGTCTAAATATGGCGGAAAGAACAAAGACAAAAACAAAGGAAAAAGATTTGAATGCTGAAAAAGAAGAAGCTTTACAAGGTGCAATAAAAGAGATTGAAAAGCATTTTGGTAAAGGTTCTGTAATGAAATTAGGAGATCGTGTTGCAGTAGATGTTGATGTTATTCCTACTGGTTCTTTGACTTTGGATGCAGCTTTAGGAATAGGTGGTTATCCAAAAGGGAGAATTATTGAAATATATGGTCCCGAATCAAGTGGTAAAACAACGTTAACATTGCATGCTATTGCAGAAGTACAAAAACAAGGTGGAAGGGCAGCATTTATAGATGCTGAACATGCAATCGATCCTATTTATGCAAAAAAATTAGGTGTTAATATTGATGAATTAATTTTATCTCAACCAGATAGTGGTGAACAAGGTTTAGCGATTGCAGAGATGTTAGTAAAAAGTGATGCAATTGATTTGGTTATTATTGATTCTGTAGCGGCACTTGTTCCTCAAGTTGAATTAGATGGTGAAGTAGGAGATAATAGTGTGGGATTACAGGCAAGACTTATGTCTAAAGCTTTAAGAAGATTGTCTGGTCTTATGAATAAAACTTCTTGTACTATTATTTTTATTAATCAGTTAAGAGAAAAAATAGGGGTTATGTATGGTAATCCTGAAACAACTACTGGTGGTAGAGCTTTAAAATTCTATTCTTCTGTTAGAATTGAAATCAGACGTGGAGAAGCTTTAAAGAATGGTAGTGAAATTTTTGGTAATAAAACAAATATCAAAGTTGTTAAAAATAAAGTTGCACCACCTTTCAAGAGTACATCTGTAGATATTATTTATGGTAAAGGAATATCTAGAGATGGTGAAGTATTAGATTTAGCTGTAGAACACAATATAGTAGATAAATCTGGTGCTTGGTATGCTTACAAAGGTGAGAAGATTGGTCAAGGAAGAGAAAATGCAAAAGTGTATATTAGTTCTCATCCTGAAATTATGGCCGAAATTGAAGAAAACTTAAAAGCAGCAATGTTTAGTAATGAAGAGGAAACTCAATAGAGTTTCTTTTTTTTATCATTATATTTCTTTTGTTGAAAAAAAAAGAAGAATACTATATAATATAATAGTGTGTAATCACACTTTGTGAAATTATCATAGGAAATAGGGAGGATCTATATGTTTGAAGGTTTAGATGCCATGACTATTTTGACCTATGTTCTAGCGGTATTAGTTGGATTTTTTGGATATTATTTATTTACAAAAATAAAAGTATCGAAAGCAAATGTCAATGCTACTAAGATTGTCGAAGAGGCAAATACAAAAGCTGACAATATAGTTAAGGAAGCCATTTTGGATGCTAAAACGCAAGCTTATGAATTAAAGTTAGAAGCTGAAAAAGAAATTAAAGCTCAGCGTTTAGAAGTTACAAAATTAGAAAACAAACTATTGCAAAGAGAACAAAACATCGATCGTAGAGATATTGCTTTACAAGGACGAGAAGACGTTTTGGAACAAAAAAATGATCAATTAGAGAAAAAAAGTGCAGAACTAGGCAAATTAGAGGCAACACTTAAAGAAAAAATTGATGAAAAAATAACTGAATTAGAAAAAATTGCTGCTATGAGTGCTAATGAAGCAAAAAATGAATTGTTTAAATTAGTAGAAGAAAAGATGGCAACAGAAGTTACTGCTTATATCAAAGAACAAGAAGATGAAGCAAAATCAAAAGCTTCTTTATTTGCAAAAGATATTATAGCTAACGCAATTAACCGTTATTCTCAAGAGGAAACAGTTGAAAAGACTGTTAATGTTGTAGCTTTACCAAGTGAAGAGATGAAAGGGCGTATCATTGGTAGAGAAGGACGTAATATCAAGGCGATTGAAAATGCTACTGGTGTAGAATTAATTATTGATGATACACCTGAAGCTATCACTATTTCTTGCTTTGATCCAATTAGAAGAGAAATTGCCCGTTTATCTTTAGAAACATTGATTAGAGATGGACGTATTCAACCAAGCAGAATTGAAGAGGTTGTTCAAAAGACAAAGAAAGAATTAAAAGAAGTTATTCAAAAAACAGGAGAAGATGCTATTTTTGAATTAGGTATCTCAAGAATGAATAAGGAACTTGTACAGATGATTGGTAAATTAAAATATCGTACAAGCTATGGTCAAAATGCTTTGCAGCATTCATTAGAAGTTGCACATTTTGCAGGGATTATGGCAGCAGAGTTAGGATTAAATCAGCAATTAGCAAAACGTGCAGGTTTATTACACGATATTGGTAAAGCTGTTGATCATGAAATGGAAGGTAGCCATGTTGAATTAGGAGCTAAATTTGCTAAAAAATATGGTGAAAATGCTACTGTAGTCAATGCTATTGAATCACATCATGGTGATGTTCCTACTACAAGTGTTATTTCTATTTTAGTAGCTGCTGCAGATACATTATCAGCTGCTAGACCTGGAAGTAGAAGTGAAACAATCGAAAATTATATTCAACGTTTAGAAAAACTTGAAGAAATTCCTAACAGTTTTGATGGAGTAGAAAAGTCATTTGCTATTCAAGCTGGTAGAGAAGTTAGAGTTATTGTAAAACCAGATAAGATTGATGATTTAGCTAGTCATAGACTTGCTAGAGAAATAAAAGAAAGAATTGAAAATGAATTAACATATCCTGGTCATATTAAGGTTACTGTTATTCGTGAAATTCGTGCTAATGAAATCGCAAAATAGGATAGGATTTTAATTCCTATCTTTTTTTAAGGAGGTAAACATGAACATTTTATTTATTGGTGATGTTTTTTCTTCAATTGGAAGAGAGATGATTGAAACTTACTTACCTAGAATAAAAAATAAGTATAATGTTGATTTAGTTATTGCAAATGTTGAAAATGCTACTCATGGTAAAGGTTTATCAAAAAAACATTATGATTTCTTTTTATTTGAAGGTATCTCTTTGATGACTATGGGAAATCACACATATTCTAAAAAGGAAATTTTTGATTATATTGACGAAGCTGATCGCCTAATCGTTCCTTTAAATAAGCCAAAAGCATTACCAGGAGTAGGTAGTCGTGAAATGAGTTTTAAAGGTAAGAAAATTAGAGTTACTAATTTGTTAGGTCTTACATTTATGGATGGCAAAAGTCAGAATCCTTTTGAAACTATGGATGAGTTATTAAAAAATGACAATAGTGATATACATATTGTAGATTTTCATGCTGAAGCGACAAGTGAGAAAATAGCTTTAGGTTATTATTTAGATGGTAAAGTTTCTGCCGTACTAGGAACTCATACTCATGTTACTACAGCTGATGAGAAGATTTTACCTCATCATACAGCTTTTCAATGTGATGTAGGAATGACTGGTCCTTATGAAAGTGTCATTGGTTGTGATAAAGACGTAATCATTAAAAGAATGCAGGATGGTTTAATGAGTCCCTTTACTATTGCAGAAGGAGCTGGACAGCTAAGAGCAACTTTACTTAGCTTTGATGATAATAATCAATGTATTGGAATTAAAAGAATTTGTGTAGATCCTGATCACCCTTTATAGCATAAATTTTTCTTGCTCACATATAATTGCTTGAGGAGGAAAAACTATGGAAATGATGAAAGTATCGTCAAATTCTAAACCTAGTAAGGTAGCAGGGGCACTTACTAGTTTGCTTAGAGAATGTTCTAAAGTTCAAATACAAGTTATTGGAGCTGCATCTTTGAATCAGGCTATGAAAGCAATAGCTATAGCTAGAGGATATGTTGCTTCTAGTGGTCAGGAGATTTATTGTATACCTTCATTTTATGATTTAACTATAGATGGTCAGGTTATTACTTCTTTAAGACTAAACATAGAATTACATGAAAAAGGCTTTCCTTTTTTATAAAAAGTAGGTATAATATTTGTAGGACTTTAAGGAGGAAATAGAGATGGCAAAATGCAAAATTTTAATGCAAACAGCTCAAGTACAAAAAATGATTGATAAATTTGATGGATATTCAGATGAAAAAATCACTAGCTGTAAATTTATGAAAAAAGTAGGAATCAAAGCTGAAATGGAAGTAGAAACTGAATTATCTCCTGATGATGCTGCAGCTCATTTAAAGAGTGTATTCAAAAAGACTCCAGAAGGAAGCTATATGTATTTCTCAATCCAACCAGATGGATTCTTTGGATAAAAAAGATTGAAAATAAGGACAAAGTCCTTATTTTTTTCTTTCTTATTTTTTTATATTTGATATAATAGAGCAGAAAGTGGTGAGAATATGAAAGATTATAGTGAATATTTTAAAGGACCATCTTTAAAAGATGCGAAAAATAGAGGAAAAACTGAAATACATCATATTAATGATGCATATCATATTCCTGCTGATATGGTAGGAATAGGAAGAGGTCAAAAGTACCATATTAAAACTTATGGATGCCAAGCTAATGAAAGAGATAGTGAAACATTAGCAGGTATTTTAGAATCTTTAGGATATGAACCTACTGATGAAATTAAAGATGCTCAAGTTGTTTTATTAAATACATGTGCTATTAGAGAGAATGCAGAAGAAAAAGTTTTTGGTAAGATTGGTTATTTAAAGAAAGTTAAAAGAACAAATCCAAATATTATTTTTGGTATTTGTGGATGTATGGCACAAGAAGAAGTGGTTGTTAATAAAATCTTAGAAAAACATCCTCAAGTTGATTTGATTTTTGGAACACATAACATTCATCGATTACCTGAGTTATTAAAACAAGCAATGCTTGAAAAAGAAATGGTATTAGAAGTATGGTCTAAAGAAGGAGATGTAATTGAAAGTCTTCCTAGTCATCGTGCTCATCCTTATAAAGCTTGGGTTAATATTATGTATGGATGTAATAAATTCTGTACATACTGTATTGTACCTTATACAAGAGGTAAAGAACGTTCAAGAAAAAAAGAAGATATCTTACAAGAAGTTCAGGAGTTAATAGATCAAGGATATCAGGAAATTACATTACTTGGACAAAATGTAAATTCATACGGTAAGGATTTTAATAATGATTACGATTTTGCTTCATTATTAGAAGATGTTGCTAAAACAAATATTCCACGTATTAAATTTACTACTAGCCATCCATGGGATTTTTCTGAAAAAATGATTGATGTTATTGCAACACATGATAACATTCTACCATTTATTCATTTACCTGTACAATCAGGAAGTAGCGAAGTTTTAAAACGCATGGGAAGAAGATATACTAGAGAACAATATCTTGAATTATTTGATAAGATAAGAGAAAAAATGCCAGATTGCACAATAACAACTGATATTATTGTTGGTTTCCCTAAAGAAACAGAAGAACAATTTGAAGAAACATTAACCTTATATGATTATTGTGAATATGATTTAGCATATACGTTCATCTATTCTCCTAGAGCTGGTACACCAGCAGCTAAGATGGAAGATGATGTAGATACTCATACAAAAGAACAAAGATTATATCGTTTAAATGAATTGGTTAACGAAAAAGCATTTAAACAAAATCAAAAATATTTAAATCAAGTTGTAGAAGTATTAGTAGATGGAACATCTAAAAAAGATGATAATATGTTAACTGGATATACTAAGCACAATAAGTTAATTAATTTTAGTGGTAATAAAGAACATATTGGTCAAATTGTAAAAGTTAAAGTTACTGAAGCAAAAACATGGGCTTTAAAAGGTGAAGAAATTGAATAAAGAACTTGAATTAAAAGCAAAGGAATTAAATCAATGGTTAATTAGTCAAGAAGTAGTTAAAGAATATCAGAAGTATGAAAAGATGATTAAAGAAAATCATCAGTTAAAACAACAAGAACAAGAATTAAAAAAACTTCAAAAAGAAATTGTAAATAAAAAACATACTGATGATGATTGTAATCAATTAATACATGATTATGAAATCTTAAAGGAAGCATTTTATAATCATCCAATTGTAAATAACTATTTATTACTGAAAGAAGAAGTTAATCAGTTGGTTCAACAGATAAACCAGATAATTAATTCAAATATTAATGATTAAAGAATACTTATGTATTCTTTTTTTACTTTGTGCTATAATAATTGAGCGAGGTGAAGAATAAATGGCAGATTTAGAATTATTAAAGGAAATAAGTTTGGTCAATGGTATTTCAGGACATGAGAAAAAAGCAACTCGTGTAATGAAAAAATATATGGAAGACAGTGCTGATGAAATTGTATATGATAATTTAGGAAGCATTGTAGGTATAAAGAAAGGGACAGGATCTTTAAAAGTATTATTAACTGGACATATTGATGAAATTGGGTTTATTGTTAGAGAAATAGATGAACAAGGATTTATTCGTGTACAGCCTGTAGGAGGATGGAGTGGTGCTAATCTTCCATCATCATTAATGACTATTACAACAAGAGATGATAAAGAGATTCCAGGTGTATTTGGTTCAGTACCACCACATGGTAAAACTCCAGAAGAAAGAAATAAAGTCACTGCTCCAAAAGATGCATTTATCGACATAGGAGTATCTTCTAAACAAGAAGCTAAAGATTTAGGAATTCATTTAGGGGATCCAATCACACCTGTATCTGAATTCACACAAATGGGAAATCCTAAAAATATTATGTCAAAGGCTTGGGATGATAGAATTGGTGCTGCAGCAGTTGTAGAAGTTATGCGTCATTTAAAAGAAAAAGAGATATATCCAACATTATATTGTGCTGGAACTGTACAGGAAGAAGTTGGTTTAAGAGGTGCTAAAACAGTAGGGCAAATGATAAAACCAGATATTGCAATTGCAATAGATGTGACTTTCTCTCAGGATTTACCTGGTACTAAAGGTGATGTTAAATTAGGTAGCGGGGTAGCTTTAAGTGTAATGGATGGTAGTGTGATTGCGCATACCGGTTTATTAAAAGCTTTGGAAAACATTTGTGAAGAGTTAGATATTCCTTATGAAATGGATATGATTGCGGCAGGTGGAACTGATTCTGGAGAATTAAGTAAAGTTAACGCTGGTGTTATGAATTTAACTTTATCTATTCCTTCACGTTATATGCATTCTCATCGTACAATTATTAATACTGATGACTTTGATGCAACTGTTAAATTATTAACATCATTTATTGAAAGATTAGATGAATCTTTATATCAGCAAATGATTGAAGATAAGAGATAATGTCTCAAGGAATTTATTGAAAAATAAATTCCTTTGTTCATTTAAAATACATTTATTTATGATAAATGTATATCTATAGACAAAATGGATATACTACTATGAAAAGAATCACATATTTTCACGCAAATTTCTAATATTGTTTTGTCTTTTTTTGTATAAGATAGATTTAGCAAAGAAAGGATGATGTATATGAATAAAAATAAATTATTTAAAGTCATTGTATCTTTATTATTAATTGTATCTTTAGGATGTAATGCTCTTTTAATTTATAAAGTTATGTTCGAAGATAATTCAACTAATAATGGTACTAGTACAAGTGTTCAATCTGTAAATTATGATGTGAAATCTGATCTAACAGAAGTCATTGATACAGTAAGTGATAGTACTGTAGGTGTTGCAGTATATCAAAGAAGTCAGCTTGCCGGTAGTGGTAGCGGTGTTATTTATGAAGTTAATAATAAGACAGTATACGTTATTACTAATTATCATGTAATTGAAGATGCTGAAAGTATTGAAGTTGTTTTTTCAAATGGTGAATATGTAAAAGCTGAATTGGTAGGCGGAGATAAATATGGTGATATAGCATTATTAAAAATGACAGTGGATTTTAATGTATCTGCTATTAAATGTGGTGACTCTGATTTATTAGAGCGTGGAGAAACTGTTTTGGCTATTGGTAGTCCATTAGGGATTGAATATGCTGGTACAGTAACTCAAGGTATTGTTTCAGCAACTGAACGTACTATTTCTGTAGATTTAAATGATGATAATTATGCTGATTGGGATATGAGTGTTATTCAGACAGATGCTGCTATTAACCCTGGTAATAGTGGTGGAGCATTTGTTAATGCGATTGGTGAATTAGTAGGTATTACTTCTAGTAAATATGCATCTACAGAAGTAGAAGGAACAGGATTTGCTATTCCTATTAATGATGTGGTTTCAATGATTGAAGAAATTAAAGTTAATGGTAAAGTTACTAGACCTATTTTAGGAATTAGTGGTGTATCATTAGATGCATATTCTTCATATGAATTATATATGTATAGAATACAAACAAATGTGAATAAAGGAATCTATATCTCAAAAGTACAAAGTCATTCAGCAGCAAGTGAAGCAGGACTTCAATCAGGAGACATAATAACAAAATTTGATGGTGAAGAAATAGAAACATATAAAGATTTCTTAACTATGTTATATAGTAAAAAACCAGGTGATAAAGTAACTCTTACAATCAATCGTAATGGAACAGAAAATACTGTAAATGTAACATTAGGATCATAACTGAAAAGACTTTCCTAAGGGGAGGTCTTTTCATTTTCTATAAAAAAAGCTATAATAGGAATGGTGATAAAAATGAATAAAGAAACAAAAAGACAATTATTAATGAGTATTTCTTTAATTGCAGTTATATCATTAACTCTATTTTTATGGTTTGATTCTTTTGAATTTCAAACATATACTAAAATAACTGATAAACAGTTATGTTATCAGTATAGTGATGAAACTTTGAAAATAGATGGTTATGAACTTTTTATGAAGAATAATGTTATCCAATCAGGTGGCGCTAGAATAGCAGGTATAGAAACTTTGAAAAATGATAAAGTTATTGTAGAATGTCAGATGACAAAAAAATTAACTTTAATTTTCAATAATACCATAAAAACTGATAATCAAATTATTTATCTCAATTATCAAACAATAGAAGAAGATATTCATTTAGAAGACATAACTTCAATAAATATGAATATCTCTATCCAACGAAACAAAAAAATTATCAGTAAAGAGACAATAGAACTTAATCCATCAACACTTATTCCTTATACTGGCAGCAATAAAGATTATTCTATTGCTAATGCTTATTTAGGAAATAATTGGTTTAAAGCAGGATATTTTCATTGTTTAAATGAAAATATATCTGATGAATATCCGACTATGGTTATAGATTATATGTATTCAAAGAATGAAGATAATTTAGATGATTATGCTAGATTTATTCATATTGAAACAGATACGAAAGATTTTTTAGAGGGATTAACTGATGTTTATTTTTTTGAAGATAATGAATTAAAAGATAAAGAGATTGTAGTTGTGATTACATTAAAAGGTGATGATGAATTTACATTTAAAATAAATTTATCCCCAACTATAAGTGAAGGTGAACAATAATGAAAAAAGATAAAATAAGTTTATATCTAGCTAGAAATATATTAGCTGTTTTTATGATTACTGTTGTATCTATGTATCTATCTATTGTTGATTATTATCAGTGTGAATTAGCTGAAGGATTACAAAGAGTTTTTGTTTATAACATTATGACCTTACTTTATTTATTATTATTATGTTCATTAAATTATTGTATTTTTGAATTATGTAAGGTTATTATGGATTTATATGAAAAGTTTACACAAATACCTATTGTTATTGCTTTTGTTATTATTGCATTTATTTTTAAAAATTTACCTATTCATTCATTATTTCAGTATAACTTCTTTTTCTTGACACTTTTAATAGCATTAAGAATTTTTAAACAATTATATAAAAAAAGATCACTAAAGTGATCTATAATAGAGAAGATATAGAGTTCAAAAAACTATTCTTCTCACTTTCATTTAAAGACTTATAATAATGTTCAAATAAAACACCTAATCCAACTAAGATGGTTTCTTCTTTAGAAGAAATACCATCATCTATAGTTTCTTTAAGCTGTTGAGCATTAAATCCTTTAAGATTATTAAGTAAAGCTTCTCTCATATTATCATCCTTTCTTATATAATATGGGAAAAACTTTTCTTTTTATACGGAGCTATTATGGAAAAACATCAGATTATATTAGATACCAAAACATATGAATACAATATACAATTTAAAAAAATAAAATCTATCTATATAAGAGTTATTGATGGTCAAATAGTAGTAAGTGCACCATATATGACATCGTTATCTACTATCGAAAAACTTATTATTCAGTATCAAGATAAATTAAAAGATAAAATCAATCAATATGAACCATATATTTCATATAAAAACAATGGAAAAGTTTTAATCTTTGATCAATGGTACTCTATTAAAGTTTTAGATATAGGTGAAAAAAGATGTCATATTCATAATCATCAATTATATGTTTATCATCATGATTTAATGAAAACGATAGATACATATCTAAAACAATTATTATTAAATTATATCGAAGAGAGAATAATCTATTATTTATCGTATGATTTTGATTTAGATATGCCTTATATTCAAATAAAAAATTATAAAGGAAGATGGGGAAGTTGTTTTTATAAAGAAAATAAAGTGACATTTAATAGTTCCTTAATTCATCTAGATAAAGAATTAATAGATTATGTTATTGTTCATGAATTAGCTCATTTTATAGAAGCAAATCACTCATCAAAGTTCTATAAAGAAATAGAAAAAAGAATGCCAGATTATAAAATAAGACAAAAAAGATTAAAGGAGAAACACACATGATAACATCTGCTAAAAATGAAACAATAAAAGAATTAATAAAACTTAAAAAAAAGAAATATCGTGATGAAACAAATCAGTTCTTGATTGAAGGATATCATTTAGTAGAAGAAGCTTATAAACATGGAATTGTATTAAAGATTATTACTTCAGTAAAGACTGATGATTATCAAGATGTAGAAATTATAGAAGTCAATCAAAGTGTCATGGAAAAACTCGCTTTTACTAAGACACCCCAGCCTATTATGGCTTTATGTAAAATGAAACTTCATAAAGAAGTCAATTACAGTCAAAATAGATATCTATTATTGGATAGATTACAAGATCCTGGTAATATAGGAACAATATTAAGAACAGCTTCGGCATTAGGATATAAAGATATTTTGATTTCTCAAGATAGTGTAGATTTATATAATGATAAAGTTATTCGTGCTACTCAAGGTGCTTTATTTACTTTAAATATATCAATCGTAGATTTAAAAGAAGCAATTAAAAAATTACAGGAGAATAATGTTTTGGTATATGCTACTGCATTAAAGAATGCTAATGTGATGGAAGACTATCCTAGAAGTAAAAAAATGGCATTTATTATGGGAAATGAAGGTAATGGCGTAGAGGAAGATATTATTGATATGAGTGATGGAGCGATGTATATCCCTATAGAAACAATGGAATCATTAAATGTTGGTATTGCTTCAGCTATCGTTATGTATCATTTTAAATAAAAGAACTGTCAATATGAATTGACAGTTCTTTTCATATATAATATAGGATGATGATCACCTTGTTCGTCTAATTCACTTCTTCTATAAGTTTTAAAGCCCATATAACTGTAGAATTGAAAAGCTTTAATATTTTGTTCATTAACAGTTAATTCGTTAATATGAAATTCCTTAATTCCATATAACAATAATGTTTTACCTAAACCTTGATGTCTATATTGATCATCAATAAACAGCATTGCAAGTTTTTGGTTCTCTATTCCCATAAAACCTAATATACTATTATTATTTTTAATTATAAATAAATAAGGTACATCTTTCAAAGCTAATGGTACATAATTTTTAATACTCTCTATATCTTCTTCATTTAAAAAATGATGTGTTGCTCTTACAGATCTTTCCCAAAGTAGACATAACTCATAAATAATATCATCATTTCTCTCAACTATTTCAATGATTTCCATAAGTGACTCCTTTTTTCATGACTATAATAATGTTATACTAAAAAAAAGAAGGTGTAAAGATGATTTTATATTTTAGTGGAACTGGAAATAGTCAATATATTGCGGAAATAATGAATAAAGAATTAAAAGATGAAATACTTAATATAACAGATGAATTCAAATCAATAAAAACATATCAATCCAATAAACCATATATCTTTGTTTTACCAACATATTGCTATAGAATACCAAGAATCATAGAAAAATTTATCAAACAAAGAGAATTTAAAGGAAATAAACAAGTCTATATTATATTGACATGTGGAGATAGTATAGGTAATGCATATAAATATGCTAAAAAGTTAATAGAAGATAAAAATATGATATTTAAGGGATTGATTTCAATTATCATGCCTGAAAACTATATAGCATTGTTTCAAACTCCAAGTCATGATGAAGCACTAGATATTGTTCAAAAAGGTAAAGAAAAAGCATTAACAATAATAGATTATATCAAGAAAGAACAAGATCTACCTGTGATTAAAGATAATGTTATAGGAGAAATATTATCAGGTATAGGAAATGAATTTTTCTATAAAGTTATTGTTAATGATAAAGGATTTACTGTTAATGATAGTTGTATTCATTGTTTAAAATGTGTAGAGCTTTGCCCTTTAGATAATATTAAATATATAAACAAAGAATTAGTGTTTCAAAATCACTGTACACATTGTATGAGCTGTATTAATTCTTGTCCTAAAGAAGCTATAGTGTATAAGAATAGAACTCAAAATAAGAACCATTATCATTTAAAAAAGATAATAAAATAAGAATTCTACTTTTAGGTGGTGTTCTTTTTTTTGTAACATATATAATATAAGCATAAAGGAAGTGATTTTATGGATATTATAAAAATTGGAAAATTCATTGCATTATGCAGAAAAGAAAAAGGATTAACACAAAAAGAATTAGCAGAACAATTAGGAGTTAGCGATAAGACTGTATCTAAATGGGAAAGAGGTATTAATCTACCAGATGCTTCATTATATTATCTTTTATGTGAAATACTAGGGTTGACAATTAATGAATTATTTGCAGGAGAAAGATTAAGAGAAGATGAAATGATAAAAAAATCTGAAGAAAACATAATAACAATCATTAATGATAATACAAATAAAAGTCAAAGATTAATATTAATAGAAAAGATTATAAAAATAGGAGCTATATGTTTAGTACCATTAATTGTGTTACAATGGAATTTAAAGCTTATCTGGATCCATATAGAATTAAATTTAGGATTTAATCAACAAAGTCTTATAGATTTTTATTCTAGTTTGTATTAATTTGCATTGTTTTATTTTGTAGCTTATTTTATGATTTATAAAAAGATAAAATTAGGTTATTATCTAATGTGGATAACATATGTTGTTCTAAGTTTTATTTATATGATTTTTTTAGGAAATAATCCTGAGTTTTTATTTATGGGTACTTCTTTAGATTTATGGATTAATATAGTATTAAATATTCTAGGAGTTATTAACAAAGAATTAGAACCATTAAAACTATTAAAAAGAAGTTAATAAAAAATTCCTTGTCTTTACTACAAATTTTGGTATAATGTTTAGGTAAACACGAAGAAAAGGACTAGTAATTAAGAGGAATTTTTTAGAGAGGAAACGGTTGGTGAAAGTTTCTATTGAAATCTTAATGAATTCACCTTGGAGTGCGACTAATCATCGCCGTATATACTACGTTACAGTAAAGAGAGCATCGAAAGATGAATAAGGATGGTACCGCGCATAGTCGTTCCTTTTGGGAATGACTTTTTTATTTATAAGGAGGGAAATTATGGACGAATTATTATTAATTAAAGAAGAAGCCATTAAAAAGATTGATGAGTGTACTTCTTTAAAAGAACTTAATGATTTAAGAGTTTTATATCTTGGTAAAAAAGGACCAATGCAGGCAGCAATGAAATCTATGAAAAATATGGATGGTGCTCAAAGAGCTGAATTTGGTAAAGTATCAAATCAAGTTAAACAAGATATTACAAAAGCGGTTGAAAATAAGAAGATAGCTTTAGAAGAAGCAGAAATGAATGAAAAATTAAAGAGTGAAAAAATTGATATCACTCTTCCAAGTAGTGCATTACCATTAGGAAGCATTCATCCACTAACAATGATTAGAGAAGAATTAGAAGACTTATTCGTTGGTATGGGATATAGTGTGGCTGAAGGACCAGAAGTAGAAACTGATCATTATAACTTTGAATTAATGAATATTCCTGCTGGTCATCCGGCTAGAGATATGACAGATACATTCTATATCAATGATACATTATTAATGCGTTGTCATACTTCTCCAGTTCAAGCTAGAACTATGTTAGCGGCTAAAGGAAAAGGACCAATCAAGATTATTTGTCCTGGTAAAACTTATCGTAGAGATGATGATGATGCTACACATTCACATCAATTTAGTCAGTGTGAAGGATTAGTTATTGATAAGAATATTACTATGGCTGATTTAAAAGGAACATTAGAATTATTTGCTAAAAGAATGTTTGGAGAAAAACGAGAAATTCGTTTAAGACCATCATACTTCCCATTCACAGAACCAAGTGTTGAAGTAGACATTAGTTGTCATAACTGTGAAGGTAAAGGTTGTCCAATGTGTAAACATACAGGATGGATTGAAGTTCTAGGAGCTGGTATGGTCAATCCTAAAGTTTTAGATATGTGTGGATTTGATAGTGAAGTATACCAAGGTTTTGCCTTTGGTATTGGTTTAGAAAGAGTTGCAATGCTTAAATATGGTATTGACAATATTAGAAATTTCTACAGTGATGATTTAAGATTCTTAAATCAATTCACTAGAAAGGATTAATTATGGAAGCAAGTTTAAAATTATTAAATAATTATGTAAAAGTTGATGACTTCTCTGCTGAAGAAATAGCTGCTAAACTTACATCTATTGGTCATGAAGTAGAAGGTATGCATGCTTTCGCTAGAGGTAATAAGTTGGTTGTAGGATATGTACAAGAAAAAACTGCACATCCTGATAGTGATCATTTAAATGTATGTCAAGTAGAGATTGCTCCTGGAGTTGTTAGTCAGATTGTTTGTGGAGCACCTAATGTAGATGCAGGTCAAAAAGTCATTGTTGCTTTACCTGGATGTGATTTAGGTGAAGGATTTAAAATTAAAGAAAGCAAGATTCGTGGTGTAGAATCTAATGGAATGATTTGTTCAATTGCTGAACTTGGTATTGATCAAAGATTATTGAGAGAAGAAGATAAAGCAGGTATTCATATTTTACCAGCTGATGCTCCAGTTGGAGAAGAAGCATTAAAATATATGGGGTATGATGATACTGTATTAGAAATAGGTTTAACTCCAAATAGAGCTGATTGTATGGCTATGACATCTTTAGCTTATGAAGTTGGTGCTTTATTAAATAGAGAAGTAAAATTACCAGAAATTCAAGAAATGGCTGAATTAGATAGTGAAATTAAAGTTACTGTTGAAACTGATTTATGTCCATTCTTTGGAGCTAAATTAGTTAAAGGTGTGACAACTAAAGAATCACCAGAATGGTTAAGAACAGCTTTAATGGCTAGTGGTATTAAACCGATTAATAACATTGTAGATATCTCTAACTTTGTTATGGTTGAAACTGGACAACCTATTCATATGTATGATTATGATAAATTAGTGAAGAAAGAATTCGTTATTAAAACAGGATTTAATCAAAAATCAGTATTGTTAGATGGTAATGAATATGAAATCTTACCAGAAGATATTATTGTATCTACTGATGATGGTATTGGATGTATTGCTGGTGTTATGGGTGGTAATGATACTAAGATTGATGAAAACACAACAAATATTGTTATCGAAGCAGCTACATTCAATGGGGCATCTTTAAGAAATACAGCTAGACGTATGAACTTATTAACTGATGCTTCTCAACATTATATTAAAGGTGCTATTGATACTGCTAAAACTGAAAGAGTATTAAATAGATGCGCATCTTTATTAAAAGATTTAGCAGATGCTAAAGAAATATATAAGAGTGTAACTACTGAATATAAAGCTGAACAAAAAGTTATTCATCTAACTACAACAAGAGTTAATGGATTATTAGGAACATCTGTTACAACTGAAGATATTGCTGATATCTTTACAAGATTACACTTTACTTATACATTAGAAGGTGAAACATTCACTGTAACAGTACCTACATATCGTAATGATATAAGCGTTCCTGCTGACTTAATTGAAGAAGTGGCTAGAATGTATGGTTATGATAAGATTCCTAGCTCATTGCCATTAATGGAAATGACTAAAGGAGCTTTAACTGATGTTCAAAGCAAAACAAGATTTATTAGACATTTATTGGCAGATTTAGGATTACATGAAGTGATTACTTATACATTAACATCTCCATCAATGGTTAATGATTTTAATTTATTCCATAAAAATAAAGAAGTAGAATTATTATTACCATTAGGTGAAGAAAGAAGTGTAACTAGAAAATCAGTGATTCCTTCATTATTACAAGTTATTAATTATAATAACTCACATGCTAATAAAGATGTATGTATTTATGAAGTATCAAATACATATAGTGAAGAAACTGAAATGAGTCATTTAGCTATTGCTTGCTCAGGTGTATACCATTCAGTACCATGGATGCAAATGAGTCAAAAATCAGATTTCTACTTAGTTAAGGGATTTGTAGAAACGATCTTCAAAAAATTATGTATTGAAGAATCTAGATATACATTAAAACCGGTTGAAGAAGATAATCAATATTTCCATCCAGGAAGAAGTGGATATATTGTTATGGGTAAAGAAATTGTTGGTGTTATTGGTGAAATACATCCAAAAATGGCTAAGAAATATAATGTTAAAAATACATATGTAGCTGAATTAAATTTATCAGTATTATTAACTTTAAGAACAAAAGCGTTAAAATTTGCAGCTATTCCTCAATATCCATCAGTTTCAAGAGATATTGCATTAGTTATGGATGAAAACATTCCTACATATGATGTTGTAAGGACAATTTCAAAAGCTAGTAGACGTTTATTGGCAGATGCTAAAATCTTTGATGTATATGCTGGTGAACATATTGAAGCAGGAAAGAAATCAGTTGCTATTAATTTAACTTTCCAAGATCCAACTAAGACATTAGATGAAGCTACTATTACATCAACAATGGAAAATGTTTTAGCAGCAGTAGAAAAAGAATATGGAGCTGTATTAAGAGGATAAAATATGAAAGTGGAACTTAAAGTTCCGCTTTTTTTCATGTATAATAAAGACATAAGGTGAGGAGGGAAAATATGAAATGTGATGTTTGTTTAACAAAGATACCATTAGGAAGTCATAAATGTCCTAATTGTGGATATATAGTCAAAAAAAGTCATATCAACACATTTAATGCTTCAGATATTGATCATCAACATATAGAAGTCAAAACAATAAAAAAGCCTCAAATCAAAAAAAATGAATATTCACAATATGTCAATAATAAAAAAACAAAAATAAACCCTAAATCAAAAATTAAAAAAACTAGTAAAGTTTTTAACGCTATAAAAATAGTATTAGTTGTTGTTCTCTTTATTTCACTTCTATTAGGTGTAGGTATATCAGTTCTAGTAAGAGAGTATACTGATACTGATGAATATTATACTCAATATGAAGACTTGACTTTTCAGGACGTTATTGATAATGGTTATGATGAATATGATACTGTAATTACAGGTATAGATTATCGTGATACTATAATCAGCTATCTTGAAGATAATCATTATGAAGAAATCACTTCATATGAATATGTAAATAAATATAGTGAAGACTCAGATCTTTATGCAACTTTAAATATAGAAAGCATGAAAAATAATATTCAGTATTATATAACTGTTAATTTCTGTGGAGGTATAAAAACAGGTACTACATTAACTTTATCTGGACAATTGAAAGAAGATATTAATAGAGAAAAGTTCTATATTAAACAGGAATATGTTGATGATTTAGCTCAAGAGTTAGAAATCTACAATGCTTACAATATTTTAAAGAATTCTCATGATAAAATGACAAAAGAGGAAGATAAGGAGAATAGTTATAAATATAGTCATTATGATGATATGAGTATATATTTAGTAGAAGAATTTAATGATTTTGCTACTCCTTATTGGTATTTTTATTATTCTATAGGAATTTAAATAATTATTGAAATTATATTTATATGTGAGAATCAATACCTGAGGTTTTAAACGGAACTAACAATAGTTATGATTATAAATTGACTATAAGTATAAAATAAAAAAACTGGGCTACCCAGTTTTTTATTTGACTATTTTATTATAAATTTCATCTAAATTTACTTTATCACTACGATCTTCAAAATGAATCTTAATACCCTCATTTTCTTCATATCTAGGAATTAAGTGAATATGGAAATGTTTAACTGTTTGACCAGCTACTTCATTAGCATTAGATAAGATATTCATTCCTTTAGCTCCTAACTTCTCTACAAGTTCATTTCCCACCTTTTTAGCAACTTTAAACATATGTGCAATAATTTCATCATCTGTTTCCAAAAAGCTTTCATAATGTTTTTTAGGAACAACTAGAGTATGCCCATCAGTGACTTGACTTAAATCTAAGAATGCTAGACAAACATCATCCTCATATACTATCTTTCCTGGAATTTCTTTATTAGCAATTTTACAAAATATACAATTCATAAATCATACCTCCTAAATATATTGTAAAACAAAAAAACGAATAAGTAAACTTTAATAAAGGGTATCTTTTTGTTAGAATGAGGATAAGGGGTGATAATGTGAATATAAGAACGGATAGACTAATCATAAGAACAATTAAAGAAGAAGATTATGTAGATATATATGAAATATATAATAATCCAAAGACTTGTCAATATATTCCAAGTGGTGTATGGAATGAAAATAATAAGTTAGAACTATTTCTAAAGAAGCTAAGCCATCAATCATTACAAGAAAATGGTCGTATAGACTTATCTTGTATATATAAAAATAAAGTTATAGGAAATGTAGGTGTATGGAATACAGGTATGAAAGATTGTGTGGAAATAGGATATGTATTTCATTATGATTATCAAGGAAGAGGGTTGGCATTTGAAGCTTTAAAAGCTATTATTCCTTATATATTTAAAGAGTTTAAAATACATAGAATACAAACAAATATTGATTCAAGGAATAAAGCATCATATCTATTATGTGAAAGATTAGGAATGAGAAGAGAAGCTCATTTTATTAAGGACTATTGGTTTAATGGCGAATGGACAGATAGTTATATTTATGGAATGTTGGAAGAAGAAATAAAAGAGGAATCATATTGATTCCTCTTAATTAATGTAATCTTCAGATAATGCTTTAATAGCATCTTTTAATTTATCTTCGTTTACATTGAATTCATATTTATTTAAATAATAACCTTCAACAGTAGTAATAATATCATCGTTACTAGTTAAAGTAGATAAATAATTATCTTTATTTGCTTCTTTATCAGTATCATAAACAAAGATAACAGCATAAGTATCATCACTTAATTTAATTGCACTACTATAAACACCATCTTTTTCTACTTTAGATAAATCAACTAATTTACTAGTTAAGTTATCATCTAAAGTAGAATTCTTAGTTACAATACCTAAATCCTCAGCGCTATCAGTACCATAAGTATCCATTAATTTATCAAAAGCAGTTTCATCAGTTGCTTTTTCAATAATAGATAAAGCACTAGATTCTTTCTCTACTACAATTTTCTTTAAAGAACATACATTGAATTCTTTTATTAAATCATCAAAATTGTCATCGATATATTTTTCTCTTAATAATTCTTGTTTAACATCAGGTAATAAAACAATTTCTTTATATTCTTCAGTAGAAGCATATCCCATATCTTTAGCATATTGATCAATTCCACCATCAGTATATTGATCATATGATTTGATTCTTTCATTTAATAATTCATTAATCTTATCTTCATCAGTTACTTCTACATTAGCAATAGCAGTTAAAGCCTGATTTAAAACTTCTTCGGCACCATAATTATCTAATAAATACTCATAGAAATCTTGTTTAGTAACACTAACTTCTTTATCAGAAATGATTTTAGTAGAACCATCAGTTACTTTAGTATTATATGATGAAGAACAGCCAGCTAACAATACAGCACTTAATAAAATAAATAATTTTTTCATTAGCTATTACCTCTACTTTCTTCTCTTGTTTCTAAAGCATCATTAACATAGTTTTCAATCATTTCTTTGATTTCATCATCACCATAAGTTAATTCATAAGTATTGAATGCTAGATAAATCATATAACTATCATAAGCTAATAATGGTGATTCTAAATCGATAGTCTTTAATTCTTCTTTTAATGTTTCTTTATCTGTGCAGGTACATTTTAAGAAATAATAACCATCATCACCTTTAATAATATCACTTATTTCTCCTTGTTTCAAAGCTAATGCCTTTTCTTTAACAGCATCACCATAAGTAGAATATAACTCACTTTCACTATCAACAATACCTAAGTCACCATGAGATGAGGCACTATTATCATCAGAATAATCAGCCGCAATTTCTTCAAAAGACTTATCTGTTTTTAATAATGCTTTTACTTCATTTAAATGTTCAGTTTCTTCAGTAGTTGGATTATCCATATCATCTACTGCAACTTTAATTAAAGAAATCTTACGAGGAGAAGCAGTTGTATAATAATCTTCAAATACTTCTTCAAAATTATTTTTTACATAATCTTTAACCATTGCAGAATATTGTAAAGATTGTACTAGATATTCTCTATAATCATCTAAATTTTCAAATCCACTAGAAGCTAAAGCACTTTCTAAATAACTTTCTGCATCATCACCATAATTAGATTCATATGATGCCTGAATATTTTCAATAGCATCATCAGCATATTCTTCCATATCATTATCTATTGGAAAATATGCATCAATAATCTGTTGTAACGCATAATTAAATAAAGCATCTTCTCCTGTTGGAGTATCAAGCAATGATGCATAAATATCATCTGCTAAGATATTCTTATCTGTAATTGATGCGACAACATCCTTCCCATTTTCTTGTACTGTTCCGCTGCATCCACTGAATACTAAACCACCTGCAATAATGGCTGCAGCAACTGTTTTTAATTTCATATATACCTCCTTGATATAAACATATATATTATACATGATATCATGATTTTTTCAATATTTGTAGGCTATAACACAAAATTTCTTTACTATTTCCCATATTATATAGTGTGCATAGAAAGAGGTGGATTATGAATTGTCATTGTAAACAAACACCGTTATGGATTGTTTTATTTATTCTTTTAGTGTTAATCAGCTGTTTTTCATATCAATAGAAGGGAGGAATCGTTATGTTAGCTAATCAAAGTTCATTTACTTTAATTCTTGTCTTATTCATCTTATTAGTCATCATTTGTGGTATCTTTTAAAAAAAGCCCCTTGTGGGCTTTTACATAAATTTCTTCCTTTGATAATATTCTTATAAATAAACTATCTTTGGTCAATAATGATAAAGAGTCTATCTTAAAAAATATTATCGTATAACTTGTCTTTATAAGAGAATTTTTATAGAATAGAACAAGTAGGAAGGGGCGAGAGTATGTCTACGCTAGTTATAAAAGATTTATATGTTAATGTAGGAGAAAAAGAAATTTTAAAAGGTGTTAATCTAACAATGAACACAGGAGAGGTTCATGCTATTATGGGACCTAATGGAAATGGGAAATCTACATTATTATCAGCAATAATGGGACATCCTAAATATATAGTAACAAAGGGAAGTATTACTTTAGATGGAGAAAATGTTTTATCAATGAGTGTTGATGAAAGATCTAGAAAAGGGTTGTTTTTAGGAATGCAGTATCCTGCAGAAATTCCAGGAGTTACAAATTCTGATTTCTTAAAATCAGTAATGAATGCTAGAAGAGAAAAACCAATGAAGTTATTTCAGTTTATTAGAGCTTTAGATAAGAATATACAAGCTTTAGAAATGGATGAAAATTTAGCACATCGTTATTTAAATGAAGGATTCTCAGGGGGAGAAAAGAAACGTAATGAAATTCTTCAAATGAAGCTATTGGAACCTAAGTTTGCATTATTGGATGAAATAGATTCAGGATTAGATGTTGATGCTTTAAGAGTGGTTAGTGAAGCTATTAACTCTATGAGAGGAGATAACTTTGGGGTAGCTATGGTATCACATTATGAAAGATTATTTGAATTAGTAAAACCAAGTCATGTTCATGTTTTAGTAGCAGGTAAAATAGTCATGGATGGTGGTTATGAATTGGTTGAAAAGATTGATCGAGAAGGTTATGACTGGGTCAAAGAATTAGGAGTTGAAGCATTCAAAGAGGAAGAGAAAAAAGCTATTCTATTGGAAAACTGTGCTAGAAAGGTAACTGAACATGAATAATTATCATATTGATAGTGATAACTATATTGTATTATCTCAAAATGAAATCATTGAATCAAATATTGATGATGGTATAGTTTACAGTGACAATAAGATAACTTTTACGAATTCTAAACCGATTCAGATACATATTATATATTTATTAAAAAATAATGAACAATTAACAGTTAACTACGAATTAGAAAAGAATGTTCAAGTAGACTTAATTGAAACAAGAATCTTAGAAAATGGTGCGCAATTAAACCGTAATATTGTTTTAAATGAGGATAGTATACTTCATTGTTTTAATGAAAATAATTCGATAAATGAAGATGATATTGATTTTAATGATCATTATACATTAGCTTATAATGCTAAGTGTGTAAGTGGTTATGCTGAATTATCTGATGGCAGTTTATCTTCATCAGTTCATTGTGATTTGATTGGTGAAGGAGCTGATATAAAAATTAGAATGGCTGCTTTATCAAAACAAAATGAAAAAAAGGCATTCGAAGTGACTATTCAGCATTTATCTCCTCATACTTATGGACAAATGGATAATTATGGTGTGACTCAAGATCAAGGTATACTTACTATTGATGGTATTGGTACTATTACTAAAGGGCAATATGGTAGTGAAACACACCAGAATAATAAAATTATTGTTTTTGATGAAAAATGTATGGCACAAGCTAATCCATATTTATATATTGATGAATATGATGTGAAAGCATCACATGCTGCAGCAGTAGGTAAGATGGATGATGAACATTTATTCTATTTACAAAGCCGTGGTTTAACAAAGAAACAGGCGATGAAATTAATTACATATGGTTATTTAAAACCAGTAAGTGAAATTATTGATAATGAAGTTTTAAAAGAAAGATTTGAAAAAGCTTTATTAAAAGTAGGTGATGAGCATGTTTAATGTGGAAGAAATCAGAAAAGATTTTCCTATGTTAGAAAAAACAATGCATAATCATCCGCTTGTTTACTTAGATAATGGTGCTACAACTTTAAAACCACAAATTGTTATTGATAAGATTGTAGAATATCTTACAAGTTATTCTGGAAATGCTCATCGTGGTGATTATGATTTATCTCATAAAGTTGATGAAGAATATGAATCTTCAAGAGAAGTTGTTGCAGAGTTTATCAATGCTCAAAGCAGAGAAGTTGTTTTTACATCAGGGTCTACCGATTCGTTGAATATGATTGCTTTTGGTTTTGGTAGAGTATGTTTAAATGAAGGTGACGAAGTTTTATTAACTGTAGCAGAACATGCATCTAATACTTTACCTTGGTTTGAAGTTGCTAAAGAAAAAGGGGCTATAGTTAATTATATAGATTTAGATGAAAAAGGAACAGTAACTTTAGAAAGCGTTAAAAAAGCAATAACTGAAAATACGAAAATTATTGCTTTAGCACAAGTAACAAATGTCTTGGGATTTGAAGTTCCTATCAAAGATATCTGTGAATATGCTCATCAAAAAGGTATATATGTTGTGGTTGATGGGGCACAGAGTGTCCCTCATAATAAAATTGATGTAAAAGATTTAGATTGTGATTTTTTAGCTTTTTCAGCTCATAAAATGTGTGGACCAACAGGTGTTGGGGTTATGTATGGTAAATATGAATTATTAAAAGCTATGAAACCTACTCGCTTAGGTGGTGGTTCTAATACAAGATATAATAGCTGCGGTGTTGTTTCTTTGAAGAATCCACCATATAAATTTGAAGCTGGAACTCCTCATATTGAAGGGGTTATTGGTTTAAAAGCGGCTATTCTTTATTTACAGAAGTTAGGTATGGATAATATTCATAACTATGAAGTTGAATTAAGAAAATATTGTATTTCAAAAATGAAGGAGTTAGACAATGTTGAAATCTATAATGAAGAATCAACAGGGGCTATTGCTTTTAATATAAAAGGAGTCTTTTCTCAAGATGGTGCTTCTTTGTTTAATACATATGGTATTGCTGTTAGAGCAGGGCAACATTGTGCTAAAATATTAGATGAATTTTTAGGAGTATCTCAAACTTTAAGAGTATCTTTCTATTTTTATAATACAAAAGAAGAAATTGATAAGTTTATTGAGGTATGTAAGAAAGGAGATGACTTTTTAGATGCTTTCTTTGAATGATCCAATGATATTAAGAGAAATCATTATGGATCATTATCAAAATCCTAGAAATAGAGGATTGGTTGATGATGATTCATATAAAAAAGTCAATATGAATTCTGAAACATGTATAGATAATTTAGATATTCAGGTTAAACTTGATGGTGATATGATTGAAGATATTCGTTATGATGGAGAAGCATGTGCTATTTGTACATCTTCTACTTCTATTATGAGCGAATTATTAATCGGTAAAACTAAAGAAGAAGCTTTAGAAATTTATGATAATTATATGAATATGATTTATGAAAAGGATTATGATGCTGATTTATTAGAAGAGGCTATTGCTTTTCAAAATACTCATAAACAGGCTAATCGTATTAAATGTGCAACTTTAGGTTGGTCTGGATTTAAAAAGATTATTGATGAAGGTGAGGAATAGATATGGCTAAAGAAGATTTAAATATTCCTACTAATAATGCTGAATATGATTTTATAGATGAAGATGTTTCAGTATTTAAAACGCCTAAAGGATTAAATGAGGATATTGTAAGAGAAATATCGAGAATAAAAAATGAACCAGAATGGATGTTAGAATATCGCTTAAAATCATTGAAATGCTTTTTAGAAAAACCAATGCCTACTTGGGGTGTTGATTTAAGTCATATGGATTTTGATGAATATATTTATTATAATCGTCCAAGTGAAGAAAAAACAGATAAATGGGAAGAAGTTCCTGAAACAATTAAAAATACTTTTGATAAGTTAGGAATTCCTGAAGCAGAACAGAAGTTTCTAGCAGGAGCTAGTGCTCAATATGAATCAGAAGTTGTTTATCATAATATGCTTAAAGAAGTTGAAGAAAAAGGAGTTATTTTCTTAGATATTGATAGTGGTTTGAGAGAATATCCAGAAATCTTTAAGAAGTATTTTGATACTGTTATTCCTTATAATGATAATAAGTTTTCAGCTTTAAATGGTGCTGTATGGTCAGGAGGTTCTTTTATATATGTACCACCTGGTATTAAATTAGAGAAACCATTACAGTCATATTTTAGAATTAATTCTGAAAGAATGGCTCAGTTTGAAAGAACTTTAATTATTGTTGATAAAGGTAGTGATATTCATTATGTAGAAGGATGTACAGCTCCTTCTTATTCGAAAGATTCATTACATGCTGGGGTTGTAGAAATAGTTGTTTTAGAAGGAGCTAAATGCCGTTATACTACTATTCAGAACTGGTCTAAGAATATTTATAATTTAGTTACTCAAAGAGCTAAAGTCTTTAAAGATGGTTCAATGGAATGGGTAGATGGTAATATAGGATCACTAGCTACTATGAAGTATCCTACTTGTATGTTAGTAGGAGATAATGCAAAGGGAACTTGTATTACTATTGCGGTTGCTGATAAAGGTCAAATTTTAGATTCTGGAGCGAAAATGATTCATATAGGTAAAAATACTTCAAGTCAGATTATTTCTAAGTCTGTGTCTAGAAATGGCGGAAAAGTTAATTATCGTGGAATGGTACATCATTTAAATAATGCGACTGGTTCTAAGAGTAAGGTTGAGTGTGATACTTTAATCTTAGATAAGATTTCTACTAGTGACACTGTACCAACTAATATTATTAGAAATAATAATTCAATGATTGAACATGAAGCAACAGTTTCTAAGGTTTCTGAAGAACAGTTGTTTTATCTTATGAGTAGAGGACTTACTAAACAGCAAGCTACAGAAATGATTGTTATGGGATTTATAGAACCTTTCTCTAGAGAATTGCCTATGGAATATGCAGTAGAGTTGAATCAATTAATTAAGCTTGATTTTGGAGATGATGGTATTGGATAAAAAAGAAATCAGAAACAAAATTAAAGAATTAAAGAACACATATAATGATGATACTTTGTTTAATGCCAGTGTCATTATTAATCAGAAATTATTTGAACATGAAGCATATAAAGATGCTAAAATGATCGGTTTCTATGTTTCAAAAGAAAAAGAAGTTGATACTATCCTACTTATTGAGCAAGCTTTAAAAAAGAAAAGAATAGCGACTCCTAAAGTAGAAGGAGATATTATGAATTTTTATCGCATAACATCTTTATCTGATTTGACTGTTGGTTCTTTTGATGTTTTTGAACCTACAACACCATATATTACTAAATCTAAGAAGATGAGTTTAATGGTTGTACCACTTGTTGCCTTTAATCGTAAGAAATATAGAGTGGGATATGGTAAAGGTTTTTATGATAAATATTTAAAAGATTTTAATGGAACAACTATTGGTTTAGCATTTTCTTTCCAGGAAGTTGATGAAGATTTTCAGGAGGAGTATGATATTCCGTTGGATTATATTATAACTGAAAAAGAAATTATTAAATAACACGTTTATACGTGTTATTTTTTGTCGTTTTATAACATATATTGTAAGGGTGAGATGATGAGGAAGAAAGTTATATTATTAATCATTGTTATTATGATATTTATTTATATACCTTCTTATTATTTATATCAGTCACTTATACCACCATTAAAAGAGTATGGCAAAATGGAAGTAGAAAGATTAAATCAGCTGATTATCACTCATTCAAAATTTACTGATGAAAAGCAATATGAAAATATGCTTGTCATAGAAAGGAATAGTGATAATGAAATTACTTTGATAGACTTTGACATGATTAAAGCTAATGAATTAGCTAATGAGTTAGTATTAGATATTGAAAATACCTATGCAATGATTGAAGAAGGAAAATATAAAGCGAAAGACGAAAGCTACTATGAAAGAAGAATAGAAACAGTATCTCAAAGTGGTATTGTATCTCAGGTTTCAATAGCAACCTTGTTAGATATACCGCTCTTATCTCGTTACACACCTAAGTTATCAATTCAATATAAACATTTGACAAGTGTATCTAGTAGTATCGAAAAAGAAATCCGAAATTATGGTGTTAATCATGTGATGATAGAACTTTCGATAAAAGTGATTTTAAAATTAAGGATGGTTTATCCTTTTTTTGAACAATATCATGATCATATAATTGAAATACCAATATTATTAGATATTGTAGAAGGACAAATACCATTAGTCTATCAATAAAAGGAGAAGATATATTGTTAAGGGTTTTAAAAGATTATTATCGTATTGAAGTGGATTATATAGAAAATGGTTATTTTCAATATAATCATCTCTATTATTATATCATGATGTGTGATGAACAATTTTTGTCACTTTATTCTCATTATGATTTTATGATTCATTTATTAAATATTAAAGGATATAGAATAGTTAAGAATTGCTTTAATCAGATATTTTCACAAAATTATGTTTTATTCTGTTATGAAAATGAAACAGTTGATATAAAGCAATATCTAACAATCAGTTTAAAAAATATTCCTAATAATGAACTCTTTATAAACCAGATAAAAGAAGGCTGGATACAGAAAATAGACATGGTAAGAAATGAAATATGTAAATATTCGTACAGTTTCCAATATGATCGTGATTTGAATGCATTAATGCATTATTATTGTGGATTAGCGGAGAATGGAATAGGTGTACTAAATGAAATAATAAAGATACAAAAAAACGCTAGACTTCCTTTATCATTATCTTTGAAACAAAAAATTGAACCTTATTTTTACCAATTACTTAATCCTTCAAACTATACAATATCCACTAGATCAAAACATGTTTTATACTTACTAAAAAGTCAGATTATTTCTTTTGATGATTTTGTAGAACTGATAGAACAATCTTATTTTCATGTATATGAGCTTTTATATTTGTATGCTAGAGCTTTTTATTGTCCTGATTTTTTTAATTGTGTTTTATCGGATTGTATTAGTGATAAAATGATTTCTTATTATTTAATGGAGTATAAAGAAGATTTAGAATTTTTAAAAAAGTTACGAAAAGTATTGACAAAATTTATTTCATTACCTGAAATTAGTTGGATTGAACAGAAAAATATGATATAATGATGTATAGGAGTTTAAGTTATGGAGAAAGTTATAAGTAATATTAAGAGTAATCAACAATTAAGATCTTCATTAATTGAATTAAAAGCAAAAACTGATGGTCATGAACAATGTTTTTATGATAAAGAATTATATGCTGTTTTGATATCTTATTTAAAAGATGAAGATCCAAAAGTAAGAAAGAATAGTGCCTTACTTTTAGGGATGTTTCATGAATCTAATGTTGTAGAAGTGCTATTAAATCATTATGAAGAAGAGACAATTGAATATGTAAAAGAAGCTTATTTAAAGGGATGTCTTAACCATGATTGTCATCAATGGATTCATACTTTAGAAAAAATTCAAAAAGATTTAATGGCTAACAGCAATGAAGCAGAAGCTAAACATCTTTCTTCACAGCTAAAGCTAATTAATCTTTTGGTGTTACAGAATCAGCACCATAGAGCGAAAATGTTGCATATGAAGCATGAATATATAGATGTCATATTAACAACAATTCCTTGGTATCAGTTTACTTTGTTTGAAGGATTGAAAGGTTATAAATATAAACCAGTAGGGCAGGGAGTTTTAGTAAGAACGAATTCTTTATTTGAAATAAAAAATTTAAGATCTTTTGAAGAAATTCTTATTCCTTTATCTGGCTGTGTTTCAATGAATAAAGATGCTAAAGAAATAACAGATAAATTATATAAAAGTAATTTAAAATATATTTTAAATGTCTTATATGAAACTAATGAACCATTCTACTTTAAAGTGAATGATCGTTTAAAGGTTAAAGATGGAAAATTAATGAAAAATGTAGCAGATAAACTATCAATTTTATTTCCTGACTTCTTATTAAATTCTCCTCATCAATATGAGATAGAAATTGTTTTAAAAGAATTAAAGCCTAGCGTTGTAAATGCTTATTTAAGGGTAATGGATATTGAAAATAGACGTTTTCAATATCGTAAGGATGCAAGTTCATTTTCAATGAAACCTTTCTTAGCTGCAACATTAATGAAGTTAGCTGAACCATATTTAGTTAATTATTCAAGAATA
>JAXJVS010000002.1:0-11781 GCA_036308445.1 Bacilli bacterium
AAGCATAACTAATTAATGGTTGTGTACCTTGTGATATCGCAGAGAATGTCATCATAACAATGTTATATATATATGTAATAACAGTATATGTAACTAAACCTTCATCACCTATATAAGTAAGTATTGCATGATTAAACATAAATACGATTAAACCAGCTGATAACTCTGTTACAAAATCTGCTAATCCAATAGGAATAATACGTTTATAAATAGAAAAATCTAAATCAAACTTACACCAATGTATTGTTCCTCTTTTTCTAATAAAGTGAATAAAGAATACTGTAAAAGTTAAGAATTGAGAAAGACCTGTTGCAAGTGCTGCTCCTTTAATTCCCATATGAAATATCATAATAAATACACCATCTAATACAATATTAGTAATGGCTCCAGCAATAATACCTAATGTAGAAACTATAGGGAAACCATCAGTTTTTACTAATACTTCTAAAGAATAACTAACAATATAGAAGAAACTAAACCAGACTAATATACCTAAATAATCTATTACATAAGGTAATGTTGTTTCACTAGATCCAAGAAATATAGCCAATGGTTCAATAAATGTATGTGCTAATATAGTTATAATAATTCCACAAACTGATAAAAAGAAAGTATTTTTAGAAAAGGTAATATTAGCTTTTTGATGTTTTCCTTGACCTTTAAATATCGCAATTACAGTAGAGGATCCCACTGTAAATAATAATGAAAAAGCAAAGATAAAATTAGTATATGGTAATGATATATTAACAGCAGATAAAGCAGTTTCACCAACTAACTGTGCTACATATATACCATCAACCATTGTATATAAGTTAAATATCAACATTGATAATATTGATGGAATAACGAACTTTAGGAATTGTTTTTTTCTTTTATTCATGTTTGAACCTCCTTAGCTCTAAATATAAACTATGGTGTAACACCAAAGTCAAGAAAAAATTAAGATTAATTAATATAGAATAAAGATAATGTGATATACTGCTATAAAGAGGATGATTATGAAAACAATAGCAACAGGTAAATTAAAAGAACAGAATGATTATAAAATATCAGATTATTTATCAAGTGGTAATGAAGTTACAAAAAGAGAATTATCTAATAAGACAGGATTAACTTTTGCGACTATTGGTAACATATTGAATCATTTTTTAAGTTCAAGTGTAGATATTTCATGAAATGGTTAAAGGAAGGATTGAAGAAATTATGAGAGAGTTTATGAAAGATAATTTATTTTGGATTAGAGAACCTAAAGAATATAGTATAGAAGATAATAAAATAACAATTATAACTGAAAAATGTACTGATTTATGGCAAAGAACTTATTACGGTTTTCAAAATGATAATGCTCCTGTATTACAAATGAAAACAAATGAAAAATATTTTAGTTTTGTAGTTAAAACAAGTTTTGAAAGTAAAAGACGTTTTGATCAATGTGGAGTTGTCATTTACTTAGATAGTGATAACTGGTTAAAAGGATCGATAGAGTATGAAAATGATAAGATTCAAAGATTAGGAAGTGTTGTAACAAATCATGGATACTCAGATTGGGCCACTACTGATATAGATGCTAATGTAAAAGAAATGTGGTATAGACTTAGCAGAAGAGAAGATGATTATTGCATTGAGTGCAGTTATGATGGTAAGGAGTTTCATCAGATGAGAATTTGTCATCTTATTGAAGGAAAAGATGAAATTGTATTTGGTATATATGCATGTAGTCCAGAAGCGTCTTCATTTAAAGCTACATTTACTAATATGGAAGTCATGGATTGTCAGTGGAAGGAGCATAAATAATGACAGAACTAGAAAAGATGAAACTAGGAGAATGGTATGATGCGAATTTTGATAAAGAACTTTTAGACTTAAGATTAGAGGCACAGGACTTGTGTAGACAATACAGCATAACATCTTTATATGATGTGGATAAAAAGAATGACATTCTTATAAAATTATTTGGATATTTACCTGATGGTTTAACAATTATTCCTTCTTTTATGTGTGATTATGGAAAAAACATACATCTTGGAAAAGATATCTTTATCAATGCTCATTGTTATCTCATGGATGGGGCTAATATTACTATAGGAAATAATGTGTTTATAGGACCTTATACAGGTTTTTATACATCTACACATCCATTAGATTATAAAAGAAGAAATGCTGGTCTTGAAAAAGCATTACCAATTAAAGTAGGAGATAACTGCTGGTTAGGAGCAAATGTTTCTGTTATGCCGGGTGTAACTATTGGTAATGGTTGTGTTATTGCAGCAGGTAGTGTAGTAACTAAAGATGTATCAGATAATACGATGGTAGCGGGAGTGCCTGCTAAAATTATAAAGAAGATTGAACAAGAAGCTGAATAAGCTTCTTTTAATTATGCTTAAAAAGCATTGTTTTTAATTCGAGATAGGTATTAGACATTATATTAATATTTGTATATGATATTCTTGAAGAGGGAGGAATGTTTATGAGGAATAAAAGTATTAAACATTGGATAATTCTTATCTTATGTTGTGGATTATCTGGTTCATCAATTGGTGTCTGTATAAATACATCAGGTGTATTTTATACTCCAGTTTCAGAATCTTTAGGAATATTAAGAGGTTCTTTTGCAATGCATATGACTATTTTCTCTATGGTTACTGCAATATCTTCTTTGTTTATTCCAAAGTTAATGTCTAAATTTAATTATAAATTATTATTAACTATAGGTGTTGTTGTTGGTGTTCTTTCTACAGCTGCTATGGGATTGGTAGAAACAATACCAATGTTTTATGTTTTAGGAGCATTAAGGGGACTTAGCACTAGTTTATTTGCGATAGTTCCATTAACTATGATTATTAATCATTGGTTTGTAGAAAAACATGGTTTAGCGACTTCAATTGTATTAAGTTTTAGTGGTATTATGGGTTCTATTTTATCACCAGTATTATCTACCATTATTGCTTCTTATGGATGGCAAGTAGGGTATTATGTAAAAGCATTCATTATATTAATATTATGTTTACCTACAGTTATCTATCCTTTTCATTTGGATCCTAGACAAGATAATTTATTACCATATGGTTATGTAGAACAAGAATTAGTAACACAAGAAAAATCTACTGTTAGATTCAATTTCATCTCTATTTCATTTCTTTGTTTCTTTATTTTTGGGTTATTATGTAGCTGTATTACAAGTGTTACTCAACATTTGCCTGGATATGGAGAATCTATTGGTTATAATGCTACAACTGCTGCAATGTTGTTATCAGCTGGTATGATAGGGAATATTGTTTCTAAATTAGTATTAGGGACATTAAGTGATATGATTGGTGCTTTAAAAGCAACTCTTGTTATTATTTTGGTACATATTATTGGAGTTATACTATTAATGTTAGGATTATCTCCAGGATTCAGTATCATTGGAGGATTTTTCTTTGGTTCATCATATGGACTTGGAGCAGTAGCGTTACCTTTACTAACAAAATATTTCTTTGGTATAGAAAAATATTCGCTAGTATTTCCTAAGATTTCTTTTGCCTCTAACTTAGGAGCTGCAATTTCAATATCAATGGTTGGATATATCTATGATTTCTTTGGTTCGTATGTGTATGCCTTTATTTTAGTCTTATTGATGATAAGTATATGTATAATTATGTTAAATATCACAAATAAAAGTATAAAAAAGAGGATATAGAGTATACTAATAACGACAGATGAATTATCTGTCAAGCATTCATAGTTTTTTGAGGAGTAACCTCAAAGAAGAAGCAGAAGAGAGCCTTCTGCTTTTTTTGTTTTGTATAAACTTGTATTAGCATATTATTTATAATATGATGTGCATGTAAAGTCCCACCTCCTTGCATTGGAGGAAAAGTGAGGAATATTATAATGCATGATAAGTACCAATTGGCCTTAAGCTTATTTTGAATTTGTTTCACAAAAGTTCACTCCAACAATGTAGGATGAAGAAATGAGAGACTATTATAAAGAAGAGAGATTGTATTAGAGTCTTGTTATCACTTATAAGTATAGATTGTCTAAATATGAAATAATTAATGATAATAGTTAGATATTTGATTTTGAATTTGTTATTGTTATAATTGAGAAAAAGGGGAAAGAAATATGAAGAAAGGTGTTTTAGTTACTGGTGGTGCTCATGGGATTGGAAGACAGATATGTTTAGATTTTCTGCATGAGGATTATGCAGTTTGTTTTATGGATATTAATGAAAGTGCTAAAGAGTTAGAAGATAAAAACCTATATTTTTATCACGGTGATGTTAAGGATAAAGAAAACTTAGCAAGTTTTGTCTCTTTTGCATTAGAAAGAATGGGTAGAATTGATGTTCTGGTTAATAATGCTTGTTATGGTAAGGGTGGTCTTTTAACGAATGCTAGTTATGAAGATTTTGATGAAGTATTATCCGTGGGGTTAAAAGCTCCATATGAGCTTACTAGATTATGTAAAGAAGAATTAATTAAGAATAAAGGTAGAATAGTGAATATAGCATCATCACGTTATGCTCAATCAGAGCCTAATAGTGAATGTTATGCTAGTGCTAAAGGTGGTATTGTTGCTTTGACTCATGCTAGTGCTATGTCACTTGCACCTGATGTATTGGTCAATGCGATTGCTCCTGGATGGATTCAAGTAAGTGATTATGAAATTAGTGATACTGATAAAGCATCTATACCTGCCGGTAAAGTAGGAAAATCTAGTGATATATCATCAATGGTACTATATTTATGTAAACAGTCATTCATGACTGGCGAAACAATAACTATTGATGGTGGTATGAATAAAAGAATGATTTACCATAATGATTGGAATTGGCAGTATAATAAAGATGAGGAGGATTAATTAATCTTCCTCATCTTCTTTTATGATATGTCATATTGAAATTCTTCCAGTTTCAATGGCATCAAAGGATATTTAATACAATCATTGATTTTATATATAAGAATATAAAACATATAGATTTATTTAATAATTACAGAAAGATACATAGTTGCAGGGTGAATAAAGTATAAGTAAGTTTTTATAGTAGTGAGGTTAGCAGTTATTTGGTAGTAGGATAATTTGATTTATTGTATGAGATGTTTTATAATCATATGTATTAAAAAAGCCAACTATAAATAAATCAAGCAAAAATTTATAAAGTTGAGTTTTCTGATTTTGAACATTGAAAAGTGAATATGTACTAATTACTCCTAAAAAAGAGTGCACTAAAAAGAACTATGTAAAATAGCCTTTTTCGCATTTTGCTGTATGTTTTTATTATTTAAGTAAAGATGCATCAAACCCTTTATTATCTGGATCATTAAGTAGTTTAAAAAGAACTCTTAAAAGTTTTCTAACTACATGTCCGGATGCGCATCTATGTGATTTGACTTCTGAACGTTTTCGTTTATAATAGGTATTGAAAGTGGAATTGTTTTGACATAAAGGCAGTACAGTCTGATATAAGGATTTTCTTAAATACGGAGAACCTCTTTTGGATATAGAACCTCTAGATGAGTTGAATTCTCCAGAGTCATATACAGATGGGTCAACGCCTGCATATGCAATCAGCTGTTTATGACTGTTAAATTGTTTTATGTCGTTAATTTCACTTAAAATACTAAGTCCTGTAATATAGCCTATTCCAGGAACAGTGAAGATGGGAGAATTTAGGGTGTTAGCTAATTCTTCTATCTTTTTTTTATAATCTGAAAGCTGTTCTTCAATTAATTCGATGATGTTCACTAATTGACTGATTTCAAAAACAGCAGTTTCATTGTGACATCCAATTGATTTTTTCGCTGAATCTTTTAAAGCTGCTGCATCAACTTTGACTTTGACACCTTTACCTTTTGGATTCAAAACATTCTTTAAATGAGTAAGATGAGTCCTGGAAACGTTATATGCACTGCCAAATTCCTTTAAAACAGCCATATAAGCTTTGGAATACTTAGTTTTAAAAATTGTGTTATATTCAGGAAAAACGATGTCAATCTGTTTCTGAAGCTGATTTTTAAATTTGTTTAGGTCTTCCATTCTGGAATGATAGTTTCTGGTAAGCTCTTTAGCCTGATTCATCTTCAGTTTTTGTTTGGTAAGGATTGTATAATTCTGATCCTTATCCATAAGAACTCTGGCGATAACAGCAGTATCGATTTTATCAGTTTTCGTTTTGCGAATATTCTTTTTTGCTTCATTTTTAGTGACAATCGGATTAATAAGAGCGACATTACATTTCTTTTCAAGAAGAAAATGAATAAGATTATCACCGTAATGTCCAGTTGATTCAAGACCTATAAGATGTTTGGTGCGACAGTATTTTTTGATCGTTGAATAGAATTGATTATAACCGTCAGAGTTATTATCAAAATAGAATGGTTTAACTAGAATTTCACCAGTTCGATCATCTGTAACAGATGCACAGTGATGAAACTTGGCGATATCGATAGGTATGATTTTCATAAAAAATAATTCCTTTCATAAATTTTGTGAAATGCTCTGCACACAAGTGTATAGCACTTAGCCTAGTGACAAATTCTGATTCAAAGACCAATCCAACTAATAGAAGTTAACTATACTCATGTGGCTTTAGACTTTTTAAGGTAGTCGAGCTACAAGGAGACAACAAAGTACACATTTCACTATTTGTATTATAAAATATTCAAGGAAAGGAGAGCTAGTATTTCTAATTATAAATCAGTTGAATTGATCTAATTAGATTATACTAGGAGACGATAAGAATGAATCATATGAATACAAAAAGTATAGTTCAAGGAGCAATGATAGCAGCAATGTTTGGTATGCTTTCTTTGTTTAATACTTATACTGGTGGTATGATTGATGTTTTGATTTGTTATTTTATGGTAATACCAGTAGCCTGGTATGGTTATATGTATAATATTAAGTCTAATTTATTAGTTGTGGTTGCATCAATTATTGTTATTTTAATGTTTGGTACACCATTCTTTATTATTTCTTCTATTTCATCATTAGTTAATGGTGTATTCTTAGGAGAAATGATTAAAAGGAAATCAAAGAAAGAGTATATTTTGTTAGGATGTTTATTAATATGCTTGTTGAATAATATTCTCATATATAATGTGTTTAGTGGATTATTAGGAATGAATATGATTGAAGAAATGACTGTAATGTATAATGATATTACAACTATGGTACCATCTTTTTCTTCTTATATTTCTTTAGAGATGATGATGAATCTTATCCCTTTGGTTTTATTACTCATGTCAGCTATGGAAATGTATGTTATTTTATTGGTTTGTCAATTAATCTTCATGAGATTGAAGATAGAGTTCCCTAATAATTTCCATATAGCAACTATGCATCTTTCTGCGAAAGCAGGAGTTATATTGGCTCTTGGAATGTTTGGTGGTATGTTTTTAATAAATATTGCAAAGATGAATTATGTTGTTATTGAATATATTTATTTGTTATCGCAGTTAGGTTTTATTTTACAGGGATTTTCTTTCTTGAATTTTTATGCAGTTATACGTAGAAAGAAATGGATTATTGTTTTATCGTTTGTTTTATTCTTTATTCCTTATGGTACTATAATTCTAACAATCATAGGAATACTAGATATATTTAGTGATTTAAGAGGGATTTTATTGTATAATATTACTAATTGAGGAGGGATTTTATGACGAAGAAATTGATACAATTAAGAACTGTAATGATAATTACTTTAATATTAGAAGTTATTGTTATTGTGGGATTGTATTTAATTATGGATAAATCTTTTCTATTGATGTTAGGAATATATGCTTTTATTAAGAATGTTATTATTTTATTGTGTATTCTTTATCTTTCTTATCAGATTGAAGAAAATGCTATTAGTGTAACAGATGCTTTAAATAGTGATGCTAAAAATGCTTTCTTGTTTGGAGGAATCGGTTTAATACAATATGATGAAAATAGAAATATTACTTGGACAAGTGATCTATTTAAAGCATTAGATATTAATATTATTGGGGCTAAATTATTAGAATGGCAACCTCATCTTGTTTCTTTATTTGATGATGAAGATATAAAAGTTATTGATATTAAAGGTAGAAAATATGAAGCTTATAATAGTCAGGAATCAAAATTGATTTATTTAAAAGATGTGACTCAGTTTTTGACATTACAACAGGATTATGCTGATAGTCAGGTAGCTATGGCTTATATTACTATTGATAATTATGAAGAAACTTTAGAGAATGCAGATGAACCTAAGATGGCTTTAATTCAATCTCGCTCTAGACAAGTTATTGTTGATTGGGCTTATTCTAATGGGATAATTATTAGAAGATATAAATCTGGTGGTTATTTAGCTTTTTTTAATGAAAGAACATATCGCAAACAAGTCGAAAATAAGTTTGCGATTCTTGATACTTTTAAGCATATGTCTGATGAATTAGATGAAGTTATGACTTTAAGTATAGGAATTGGTAGAAGTAGCAGAGTTTTAAGAGAATTAGATGAAATGGCAATGGCGGCTTTAAATTTAACTTATTCTCGTGGTGGTGATCAGGTAGCAGTAAAATCTGGTGGTGAAGAGAAAGTTGTTTACTTTGGTGGTAATACTGATATTTATGAAAAGAGTAGTAAAGTTAGGGCAAGAGTTATTGCTCAATCATTAGCTGGTTTAATTAAAAGAGCTGATCGTATATTGATTATGGGTCATAAAAATTCAGATTTAGATTCTTTTGGAGCTTCTCTTGGTGTTGCAAAAATTGCAACTGCTTATGGCAAGAAGACAAATATTATTGTTGATTTTGATTCTATTGAAGAGAAAACTAAACAGGTAGCTTTAACTGTTAGAAATGACGCTAGATATGCTGGTATGATTATCAGTGTTAATGAAGCTTTAGATTTAATTACTAAAAATACTTTATTGGTTGTAGTAGATAATCATAAACCAAAATTAGCTTTAGCACCTATTTTATTAGAAAGAGTAAAGAATAAGGTAATCATTGATCATCATCGACGTGGTGAAGAATTTATTGAATCTCCAGTTCTTACATATTTAGAACCTGCTGCAAGTAGTACAGTAGAGTTGTTAGTAGAGTTATGTGAATATCAAAATGTGAATTTAGATTTTAATGAGTTAGATGCTACAGTTATGTATGCAGGTATGTTAGTAGATACGAATTATTTTAAACAAAGAGTTGGGGTAAGAACATTTCAATCAGCAGCTGTTTTAAAAGATTGGCAAGCTAATGTAACACAAGCATATGAGTTCTTAGAAGATAGTTATGAAAGTACTTTGAATAAGATTTCTTTAACTGCTAATGCATATCGATTTAATGATAATATTTTGATAAGTGTTGGAGATTTTAATCAGGAATATAGTCGCGAGATGTTAGCGAAGTCTAGTAATGCTTTATTGGAGATAAGTCATATTAAGGCGGCTTTTACTATTGGTCGTGTTGATAAAAATATGGTAGCTGTAAGTGCTAGAAGTAGTAAAGGTATTAATGTTCAAGTTATTATGGAAAATATTGGTGGTGGTGGTCATTTTTCTATGGCTGCTGCACAATTTGAGGATAAGTCTATTAAAGAAGTTCAGGAACTTCTTGAAGAGGCTATTAGTCATTATTTAGAAGATAGAGGTGAATAGGTATGAAAGTTATTTTATTACAAGATGTAAAGAAAGTAGGAAAGAAAGGAGAAATTGTGAATGTTGCTGATGGATATGGTCAGAATTTCTTGATTAAGAATAAGTTGGCTGTATTAGCTACTAACTCTGGTAAAGAAAAAGTTGCTCAACAAAAGGAACAGGAACGTTTGCAAGATTTAGAAAACAAGAAAAAAGCAGAAGAATTAAAAGAAGTCATTGAAAAGTTGACTTTAGAATTTAAATTATCTTCTGGAAAAGATGGTAAGACTTTTGGTAGTGTATCTACTAAAAATATTGTTGAAGAATTAAATAAAACACATGGTATTAAAGTAGATAAGAGAAAGTTTATTGATGCTAGACCAATTCAGGCTTTAGGTTATACAAATATGAAAATTGAATTGTATAAAGGAGTTATTGCAACAATTAAAGTTCATTTAAGTGAAAAATAGGAGGAAAAGATATGCCTAGAGAATTTCCACATGATATAGAAGCAGAGCGTTCTTTATTAGGATCAATGTTGATTTCTAAGGATGCTTGTGCTGAAGTTATTAATATTGCGACTCCTAATGATTTTTATGTTGATAGTCATAGGTTATTATTTGAAGCAATGCTAGGTTTACAAGCTCAAAGAAAGCCTATTGATGTGACTACTATGACTTCTTATTTATTAGATAAGAAACAATTGGATAAGGTTGGTGGTGTAGAGTACTTACTTCAATTAAGTGAATCTGTACCTACAACTGCTCATTGTCAGTATTATTTAAATATTTTAAATGAAAAATCTTTACTTAGAAGATTAATTACTCAAGCAACTTCAATTGTTGAAGGTGCATATGGAGAAGTTGAAGATATTAATGAGTTTATAAATAATGCTGAAAAAGATTTCTTAAATGTGACTAGAGATAGAAATGCTGGCGAATTTAAAAATGTGAAAGATGTAATACAAAATGTTACTGATCGTTTGGTGATGTTACAACAAACTGGTGGTAATATTTCTGGAGTTAAAACGAAGTATTATGAGTTAGATAAAATGACTTCTGGTTTACAGAAGGGAGATTTAATTATTTTAGCTGCTAGACCTTCTGTTGGGAAAACTGCTTTTGCATTAAATATTGCTTTTAATGTTTCAGAGAAAGCTGAAGAAGCAGTTGCGGTATTTTCACTAGAAATGCCTGCTGAACAGTTAATTCAACGTATTATCTGTGCAGCTGGAAGTATTAATTCTGAATCGATTAGAAATGGTACAATTTTAAAAGAAAATAGTGATCGTTACTATGCTGCTGCTGATAAAGTGTCTAAATGTAATTTATTTATTGATGACACACCTGGTATCAAAGTAGGAGAAATTGCAGCTAAGTGTAGAAGATTGAAACAGGAACATGGCTTAAGATTAGTCATTATTGACTATTTACAGTTAATTTCTGGACCATCTAATAGTAGAGAAAGTAGACAACAGGAAGTATCTGATATTTCTAGACAATTAAAGGCTATTGCCAGAGAATTAGAAGTACCTGTTATAGCTTTAAGTCAGTTATCTCGTTCAGTTGAACAAAGACAGGATAAGAGACCGGTGTTATCAGATTTACGTGAATCTGGAGCGATTGAACAGGATGCTGATATTGTATCATTTATTCATCGTGAAGATTATCAGAATCCTGATAAGGAAAAGGAAACACAGGGTGCAACTGATATTATTATTGCGAAACATCGTAATGGTGCTACTGGTGATGTAAGACTTATTTTCTTAAAGAATTATAGTAAATTTGCGAATCCAGCAAGAGCTGGGCAAGAACCACCGGGAGTTAAGGATGTTAGAGCTTAAAGAATAGTATTGTTGTTTTTGAAAGTGATATATTAAAAGGTTTAATAAAAAGAATATACACTTATAGAGGTATCAATATGATATCTCTATTTTTGTGTTCTTGAGAAATTCATATCAGTATGATAGAATGGGAAAAACTTATATGAGGAGGAATGCTTATGAGCATGAAAATGAAAAGAAGAATTAGAATAGTTATGCTTATATTTATTGCTTTATGGATGTTTGTGATTTTTAGCTTTTCAGCAGATACAGGTATTGAATCACATACTTTAAGTGATATATGCGTAACTATTTTTAATAAAGTGATATATCGTTTTACAGGTAAGGATCTAAGGATTGCGATTTCTGCTGAGCA
>JAXJVS010000003.1:0-21803 GCA_036308445.1 Bacilli bacterium
AATGCTCAAAAATCTATTCGTACTAATGATATTGAAAATGTAGGGAAAACTGCTAGACATCATACTTTCTTTGAAATGTTAGGAAACTTCTCTATTGGAGATTATTTTAAAGAAGAAGCAATTCCTTTTGCTTGGGAATTTTTAACAAGTCCAGAATGGATCGGTTTTGAAAAAGAAAAATTATATGTCACTGTATATACTGATGATGATGATGCATATCGTATCTGGACAGAAGTATGTCATGTTGATCCAAGTCATATTTTAAGAACAGATGGAAACTTCTGGGAAATTGGTGAAGGTCCTGGTGGTCCTGATACTGAAATTTTCTATGATCGTGGAGAAGCTTATGATCCAGAAGGACTTGGTGAAAAGTTATTCTTTGAAGAATTAGAAAATGATAGATATATCGAAGTATGGAATGTTGTATTCTCTCAATATGATTGTAATCCAGCTATTGATAGAAAAGATTATAAAGAATTACCACAAAAGAATATTGATACTGGTATGGGACTTGAAAGATTAGTAAGTATTATTCAAGGTGGAGAAACAAACTTTGATACAGATTTCTTCTTACCAATTATTAGAGAAACTGAAAAACTAGCAAATGTGAAGTATGAAGATAATAAGATGGCCTATAGAGTTATTGCGGATCATATTAGAACTGTTACTTTTGCATTAAGTGATGGTGCTTTATTTGATAATGCTGGTAGAGGTTATGTTTTAAGACGTATTTTAAGACGTGCTGTTAGATATGGTAAACAAATTGGTATTGATGGTGCATTTATGTATAATTTAATATTTGTAGTTGGAGATATCATGAAAGAATTCTATGATTATTTACCATCTAAAGCTGATTTTGTAAGTACATTAGTTAAGAAAGAAGAGGAAACTTTCCATAAGACATTAGCTAATGGTGAAAAGATGTTAGCTAGTATGATTGAAAAGAATGATTCTAAGGTTATTAGTGGAGAGAATGCATTTAAGTTATATGATACATATGGATTCCCACTAGAATTAACTTTAGAGATTGCAGAAGAATCTGGATATAGTGTGGATGAAGAAGGATTTAGAGCTGAAATGAAAGCTCAACAAGATAGAGCAAGAGCTGCTAGAGGTAATGTAGAATCTATGGCAAGTCAAAAAGCTGATTTAATGGCATTTGATAAACCTTCTACATTTGATTATGATCCTACACCTATGAAAGCTACTGTTATTGGTATGTTTAAAGATGGTGTCACATGTGATATCATTGAAGATAAAGGTGAAGTCGTATTTGATAAGACAACTTTCTATGCTGAAATGGGTGGTCAATGTGCAGATACAGGTATCATTGAAAATGATACAACAAAAGCAAACGTATTACATGTATCAAAAGCTCCTCAAAAACAACATTTACATCATGTAGAAGTTGAAAATGGAAGTTTAAAATTAGGTGATGAAGTTACACTATATGTAGATACTAAAAAACGTAGTTTAGTTCAAAATAACCACACTGCAACTCATATTTTACAAAGAGCATTAAAAGATGTTTTAGGTGAACATGTTGCTCAAGCTGGTTCTTATGTAGATGATCAAAGATTAAGATTTGACTTTACTCATCCTGCAAAAATGAGTGATGAAGAAATCAGAAGAGTAGAAGATATTGTGAATGAAAAGATTTTTGCAGGTATTGGTGTTAATATTGCAAATATGAATAAAGAAGAAGCGATGCAATCAGGAGCAATGGCTTTATTTGATGAAAAATATGGGGATGTTGTTCGTGTTGTTTGTGTTGGTGATTATTCTGTAGAGTTATGTGGTGGTTGTCACGTTTCAAATAGTGCTAATATTGGATTATTTAAGATTGCTTATGAAGAGTCTGTTGGTTCTGGTATTAGACGTATTGAAGCGATGACTAGTATTAATGCTTATAAAGCTTTAAAAGAAAATGAAGAAACTATTTCTAAGATTAGTGATACATTAAAATTAAAGAATAAAAATGATGTTATTACCAAGGTAGAAAGTACTGTAGAAGAATTAAATGCAGTTAAAAAAGAAAGAGATTTATTAAAAGATAAATTAACAAATATTGAAGCTAAAGAAAAAGCAAAAGCAATTGAAGAAATCAATGGTGTACAATTCTTATATGTACAAGAAAATAAAGATAGTGCTTCAGCTAAACAATTAACTTTTGAATTTAGAGATCAATTAAAGAGTGGTATTGTAGTATTAGTATCAAATTATGAAGATAAAGTATCTTACTTTGTAGGTGTAACTGCTGATTTAGCTAAGACTAAGAGAGCTGGAGATATTGTAAAAGTATTAAATACTCATATGAATGGTAGAGGAGGCGGTAAGCCAGACTTTGCTCAAGGTGGATGTAAATCATTAGAAGGTTTAGAAGAAGCTATTAAAGCTATTAAATCTTCATTATAATAGTTTTTACTAGCAATTCTTTGTTAATTGGTGTAATATTGAGTATATAGACAGGAGGTATATGTTATGGGAAGAGATTTTACACAAACACGTCTATTTAATTCGGAGGAAATTAAAAGAGAAGTCATTCATTCAAATTTAATGACTGTTTCACAAGCATTAGAAGAGAGAGGGTATAATGCTGTTCATCAGATTGCAGGTTATCTTATTTCTAATGATCCTGCATATATTTCAAGTCATAAGGGTGCTCGTTCAATTATTCAACAGATTGATAGAGATGAAATTATTGAAGAATTAGTAAAATTCTATTTGGAGAAAAAATAATGGCTAGAATAATGGGATTAGATCTTGGATCTAGAACTTGTGGAATTGCTTTAAGTGATCCTCTAGGAATCATAGCTCAAGGTTTAGAAACTTATCGTTTTCCTGATGATGCTTATAAAAGATGTGCTAAATATGTTCGTTTTTTAGTACGCGAACATGATGTAGATACTATTGTTTTAGGGTTACCCAAACATATGAATGGTGATTTAGGTGAAAGAGCTCAGATTACTATTGCATTTAAGGAAATGTTAGAAAGTATGATAGGTGATGTTAAAATCATCTTAGAAGATGAAAGATTATCAACTGTTGTAGCAGAAACAAATTTATTGATGGCCGATGTTTCTCGTAAGAAAAGAAAACAGGTTATTGATAAGATGGCTGCTGTAACAATTTTGCAAGGTTATTTAGATAGACAAAAGTAGGTGAAGATATGAATGATATTTTAGATGAAATGTTAGAAGCTGGAGGTTTCATGGTAACTGATGAAGATGGTAATGAAAAAGAATATACTATTCTTTTTACCTTCCCATGTGAGGAAACTGGGAAATCTTATGTTCTTTATTATGATGAAGAAGATGAAGATGGTGAAGTTTTTGCATCAGCTTATGATGATTCAGGAAACTTATATCCTGTAGAAACACCACAAGAACAAGAAATCATTGAAGAAATGTTTGAAAGCTTTATGGCTGAAGAAGAAACAGAAGAAGATGAAAATGAAGGGTAACACTGTTACCTTTTTTCTTCATTTTTAGTTCATAATAGATATGTATATTGTATATTAAAGGAGAATTGAGATTATGGGTTATGGAATATTTGGTTTAAAAAGACATGTAACTAATTTCTTTGTTGGAAGTTATGGTTCTGATTTTGCAAGAGGAGTATATGTTTTTCAATTGGATGAAGATAATGGTGAAATCTTAAAGAAAAAGTATTATAAATCTCCTGCTGGTCCTACTTTTATGACAAGAGAAGATAGATGGATTTATACTTGTTATAAAAATAATTCTGGTAGAGCAAGTGATGGTGGTATTTGGCAATATGCAGCTATGGATATACAATTTGGTTTAACTGCAAGAGTTGATAACGATGGTAAAACATATGAACATTGTTGTGTATCTCCAGAAAATAATTGTGTTTATGCAGTTGACTATTATAATGGTGAAGTTGCCAGTGTACCAATTAAAAAATTAAAAGTTGTTACAGTTGCTCAAACTATTAAACATGAAGGACATAGTATTGATGAAAAGAGACAAAATCAGCCTCATCCAATATATGTATGTACATCACCTGATAAAAAGAAGGTTATTGTTTGTGATTTAGGAACTGATGAAGTTGTTTACTATAATATTTTAGAAAAAGGAAGATTACAAAGAGATGAAGAACATTCATTCCATGTAACTCCTGGTCATGGACCTAAAAAATTATTATTCACTAAAAATAATAAATATGCATATTTATTAAATGAATTATCTAATACAATTGAAGTTTATAGTCATGAAGATAATAACTTAACTTTGATTCAAACTTTAGATACTTTCCCTAAAGATGGATTTACTGGTACTAGCTTCGCTGGTGATATGGTAATGATGGAAAGTGAAGAATATTTATTTGCATCTAATAGAGGACATGATTCTATATCTGTATTTAAAATTGATTTAGAGACAGGTTTATTAACTTATATTGAATTTGTAGATACTGATGCTAATCCTAGAGTTATTCAATTGTTTAAGGATCAATGGATGGTTGTAGCTGCCCAAAAAGGTGGTACATTAGAATCATGGCAGATTAAAACAAATGATCGTCATGGCGTATTATTTGAAACAAATTATACATATAATGTTGCAGAACCAGTGACTATTGTATTAGGTAATCAGAACTATTTAAAAGTAGATGATAAAAAGGAAAAATAAGATAATAGACTCATATCATTATGATATGAGTTTTTATATTTGATAAAAGTATAAAAATAACCTATAATAGTATCGAATGGAGGATGTTTATGAGTAAAAAGAAATTAATAACAATAATTATCGGAATTATTGCAGTAGCTGCTGTTGGATTATCAGTTTTTTATATGCAAGGTGTGTCTTCTGTATCAAATGAAGATAAAGAAGTTATTGTGACTATTGAAAATGGACAAGGAGCAACTTCTATTTTAAATACTTTAGATGAAGCTGGTCTTGTTAATAATAAATTATGTGGTAAGATTTTCTTAAAATTAAATCATTTTGAGAGTTTACAGGCAAATACATATATTTTTAATAAGAATATGAATTTAAATGAAATGTTTTCTATCATGGAAAAACCTAGTGATGAATATGTTTTAAGAACAAAAGTGACTATTAAAGAAGGAAATACTATTCCAGAAGTAGCTTCATCAATTGGTGAAGCTTTAGGTTTAAGTAAAGATAATGTATTAAAAGTGATGAGTGATAAATCACTTTTAAATACATTGATTGATGAATATTGGTTCTTAACAGATGATATTTTACAGAGTGGTATTAAATATCCATTAGAAGGATATTTATATCCTGAAACATATTTATTTAGTAGTGAAGAAGTAAAAGTAGAAGATGTATTAAGAGAAGCTTTAGATATGATGAATGAAAAGATAACACCATTAAAAGAAGATATTGAAAAAATGAATTGGACAGTTCATCAGTTTTTATCTTTTGCATCAGTAGTAGAAAGAGAGTCTTTATTTGATGAAGATAGACCTAAGATTGCGGAAGTCTTTTTAAATAGATTAGAAACAAATATGAGATTACAAAGTGATATTACTGTTAATTATGCGTGGCAAAGAACAGGTGTTAAAGTAACATATGAACATCTTGCGATTGATTCACCATATAATACATATAAATATGCTGGATTACCTATTGGACCAATCAGTACAGTTCCTTATATTACAATGGATGCTTGTATAAATCATGATGATAGTGATTATTTGTATTTCTTTGCTAAAGAGGATGGAACTGTCATTTATAGTAAGACTTTAGAAGAACATAATCAGGCAATTAAGGAGAATAAATGGTATTAATATGATAACTTATGATAGTATTGAAAGTCATGCTTTAGACCGTAATATACCAGTTATGCAAAAAGAGGGTATCCTCTTTTTAATTGAACAATTGAATCGAATTCAAGCAAGAAGTTGTTTGGAAATAGGAAGTGCTGTGGGATATTCTGCTTTAATGATGGTATCTAATGTAGAAGGTTTAAAGATTGATACAATTGAATTAAATGAAGAAAGATATAAAGAAGCTGTAAGTAATATTAGTAATTATCATTATGAAAATGATATATCTCTATTTTTAGATGATGCTTTGACTTTTGATTGTGATAAGCTGAAGTTTAAAGATTATGATTGTTTATTTATTGATGCTGCAAAAGCACAATATCAAAAATTTTTTGAGAAGTATGTTCCTTATGTAAAACAGGATGGAATTATTATTGTTGATAATTTAGATTTTCATGGAATGATTTTTGATATTGATCATATCAAGAATAGAAATACAAAACAGCTAGTTAAAAAGATAAAAAGATTTAAAGATTGGATTTTTAATCATGATGAATATGATGTTCATTATTATCCTGTTGGAGATGGGATATGTGTGATTAAAAGAAAGGAGATTAAGTGAAATTAGCACTACATTTAAATAATATTCGATATCTATATGATTATTTAAGTATGGGTGTTGAATTGTTTGTGGTTGGTGGAAAGTACTCTTCTGGCCATGCATTAGAATTAACAATTGATGAATTAAAAGAAGTAAAAGATAAGTGTATTGATCGTAAAGTTTATGTATTAGTGAATGGTTTATATGATCAATCAGAAATTGATGGTATAGAAGATTATTTAAGACAATTAAATGATATTTCTATTGATGGATTATTATTTCAGGATTTTGGAGTATTACAGATTGTAAAAGAAAATAAATATGCTTTTGATATGATGTATGCTCCTGATACTTTAAATACCAATGGTATGACTTTAGATGTTTTATCTCAGTATGGTGTTACATCTGCTTATGTTTCTAGAGTTATTCCTTTACAGGAACAGTTATTAATCAAGGAACAATGTTCTCTTCCTTTAATGGTACAAGGACATGGTGTAGAATATATGGCTGCTAGTAAAAGACAATTATTATCTACATATAAAGAAGCTAGTCAAAAAGAATTTTCAACTGATAGAGATAGTCATATTGTTTTAAAACCAAGAAATAGTGAGTTTGAATGTTATATTTATGAAGATAAACGTGGTACTCATGTTTATTCTTGTTCAAGATTATATACATTAGATTTATTAAATACTTTAGAAGTTTTTGATTATTTATTTATAGAAACCTTAATGATGAATGATAATGAAGCAATAGAAGTATGTAGTATTTATAGTGATTGTATAAAAGCATTAGATAGTGGATGGTATAATAAAGAAGTTAAAGAATTTATGCCATTACTTAGAAAAGTTAGCCCATCTTTAAGTAGAGGATTTTTATTTGATCAAAGTGTTTATAAATTAGAAGATATGAGGAAGTTAGACAATGAAAGAAATCAGTAGAGTTATTCATGGTAAAAGAAAGATTATAAAAAAACCTGAATTATTAGCTCCTGCTGGTAATTTAGAAAAATTAAAGATAGCTATTTTATATGGTGCTGATGCAGTATTTGTAGGAGGAAAAGAGTTTTCTCTTCGCTCACAAGCTTCTAACTTTTCTATTGAAGATATTAAAGAAGGTGTAGAATTTGCGAAAAAACATGGTGCAGCTATTCATGTGACTTGTAATATTATTTTACATCAAGATAATTTGGAAGGTATTGAAGATTATTTAAAAACTTTGGATAAAATTGGAGTAACTGCGATTATTGTTGCAGATCCTCATATTATGATTTTAGCTAAGAAATTAAATTTAAAATTAGAAGTACATGTTTCTACTCAATTATCTACTTTAAATAGTAAGGCTGTTAAATTTTATCAGAGTTTAGGAATGGATAGAGTTGTTTTAGGTAGAGAAGTATGCTATGAGGATTTAAAAGAAATCATGGCAAATACTGATGTTGATATAGAATATTTTATTCATGGTGCTATGTGTATAGCATATTCTGGCAGATGTATGCTTTCTAATTATTTTAGTAGAAGAGATGCAAATAGAGGTGGTTGTTCACAATCTTGTCGCTGGTATTATGATTTATATGATAATGGTCATAAGATTAATGGCGAGGGAGATATTCCTTTCTCTATGTCTAGTAAAGATATGTCTTTAGTCAATCATATAGGTGAATTAATTGAATTAGGCGTAGATTCTTTTAAGATTGAAGGAAGAATGAAATCTTTACACTATATTGCAACAGTTGTTTCTACATATCGTAAGTTGATTGATGCTTATTGTGATGATCCTGATGCATTTATTAATGATGGTCATTATTATAATGAATTACTAAAATCAGCAAATAGAGCTTTATGCCATGGCTTTTTTAACAATCATCCAACAAGTAATGAACAATTATTTAATCTAAGAGATGAACATCCAACCCAAGAATTTGTAATGAGAATTTTAGATTATAATGAAGAAACAAAGCTTGCATGTATAGAACAAAGAAATTATTTTAAGATTGGTGATAAAGTAGAAATCTTCTCGCCACATCATGATAATGTTTATTTTGTGGTAGAAAAGATTTATAATGAAAACATGGAAGAAGTTGAAGTAGCTAATCATCCAATGGAGATTATGTATGTTCCTATTGACTATAAAGTAGAAGTCAATGATTTAGGAAGGAAGGTTCAAGGTGAAAAATAAAGCTGTTATTATTGGTATTGCAGGTGGTAGTGCATCTGGTAAGACATCTATAGCACAACAATTGTATGATTATTTTAAAGGGAGTCATTGCGTAAAGATTGTTAAACAAGATGATTATTATAAAGATCAAAGTCATAAATCAATGGAAGAAAGAATAAAAACAAATTATGATCATCCTATGGCTTTTGATACTGATTTATTAGTTAAACATCTTAAATTATTAAAAGATAAGCAAACAATCGAAAAACCAACGTATGATTATACATTGCATACAAGAAGTAGTACAACAGAAATCATTGAAGGTAGAGATATCATTATTCTAGAAGGTATTTTTGTGTTAGCAGAAAAAGAAGTAAGAGAATTATGTGATATTCTGATTTATGTTGATACTGATTCTGATATTCGTTTTATTAGACGTTTAAAAAGAGATATTGAAGAACGTGGTAGAAGTTTAGATTCTATATGTCAGCAATATTTAAATACTGTAAGACCAATGCATGAACAGTTTATTGAACCATCTAAAAAATATGCTCATATTATTATTCCTGAAGGTGGAAATAATAAAGTAGCTATAGATTTACTGATTACAAAAATGAAGAGTATTATTGATTAAATTTTTAAACTATGGTATAGTATAAAACACGAGGTGAATACAAATGGATCATGATGCAGTTCTTTTAACCCAAGCGGGGATAGAAAAATTAAAAAAAGAAAAAGAAAACTTAATTAATGTCGAAAGACCTAAGGTTATTGAAGAATTACAATTAGCACGTTCTCAAGGTGACTTGTCAGAAAATGCTGACTACGATTCTGCAAGAGATAAACAAGCTCATATAGAATCAAGAATTAAAGAAATAGATCAAATGTTGCAACATGCACAAATCATTGATGAATCTCAAATGGATACTGCAGTAGCTAAACCAGGTGCTACGGTAACAGTTTTAGATTTATCTGAAGAAGATGGAGAACCTGAAACTTATACAATTGTTGGTACATTTGAAACTGACCCTTTAAATGGTAAAATTTCAAATGAATCTCCTTTAGCAAAAGCAATTATTGATCATGGTGTTAATGAAATTGTTTCTGTAGGGGTTGCTGAACCTTATGAAGTAAAAATATTAAAGATTGAATATTTAGCATAATATTCAATCTTTTTTCTTTTAAAGTTATATTATTATATGATAGGAATAGTAGTTATTCCTTTTTTAGTTTTTCTTTTAATATTCCTATAACTATAAATATTAATGGCTTACAGATAAGATGAACAAGATGTAGATTACCTAGATGTAACAATAAACATAATAAGAAATAAAGAAAAGCGATTAATAAACAATGATGTAATCTTTTTTGACTTAACCTAGAAGTAAAATAGAGTGCAGCTATCACTAATATTAAATAAGATAATACTTCAATAATACTATGAAAAAGAAAACCATTCCATTGAATGAAATAAGAAAGTAAGGCAAGAATAAGAGCAATAAGGGTAAATGGAATAAATATAATTAATAATGTATAAAGATAAATTTTTAATGTTTGTTTCATAATATCCTCCTAAGATTATATATGAAGGAACTGGTAAGTTTATGAAGTATGGAGAATTAATATTTACAACTTTTTTTTCTTATTTTTATATGGTTATGATTTTGAGATTTTTAGGTAAGAAAGAATTAAGTCAATTAACTGTATTAGATTTAATTGTTTTTTTAGTTATTAGTGAACTTATTACTTTATCTATTGGCGATGATCAGTTAAGTATTTTTCATAGTATTGTAGCAGTATTAGTTATTGTAATTACAGATAAAATATGTTCATATATTTCTTTAAAATCAAAACGTTTTAAAAAATTATTTGAAGGACAACCCACATATATTGTTTATCAAGGAAAGTTAGATCAGCAAAAGTTAATCAAATTAAATTACTCTGTTAATGATTTATGTCATCATTTAAGAGAAGAGGGTGTAGGAAGTTTATCGGATGTACAGTTTGCAGTACTAGAGACAGATGGTAAATTATCAGTAATAGAAAAAAATCAAAGTCATTATATTATCCCTGATCCATTAATTACTGATGGAGAAATCAATAATGACGTTTTAAAGACATTAAATAAAGATGAGGATTGGTTAATCCAATTACTAAAAAAAGAGGGTATAAAAGATTATAGAGAGCTTTTTTACTGTATATTAGAAGATGAAGGGTTATATTACATATATAAAGAAAAAAGGCTAGAAAACTAGCCTAATAACATTCTATCATTATCCATTTCTTCACCAGTAGCAACTTCAAACATCTGAAGTAAATCACTAACTTGTAAATCATTCTTTTTATCTTCATGAATATCTAATACTAATTGACCATCATTCATCATAAATAAACGATTACCATAATTAATAGCATCTTTCATATTATGAGTAATCATAATAGCAGTTAAATGATTTTCTTTAATTAATTTTTCAGTTAATTCTAATACTTTTTTAGCAGTCTTAGGATCTAAAGCAGCAGTATGTTCATCTAACAATAATAGACGAGGTTTAGTAATAGTAGCCATCAATAATGTTAAAGCTTGTCTTTGACCACCAGATAATAAACCAACCTTACTAGTCATACGATTTTCTAAACCTAAATCTAATAACTTTAATTGTGTTTTAAATAACTCTTTTTCTTCTTTAGTAATTCCCCACTTTAAAGTTCTTTTCTTACCACGACGTAATGCCATAGCTAGGTTTTCTTCAATAGTCATATCTGCACAAGTACCAGTCATAGGATCCTGGAAAACTCTTCCAATATATTGTGCTCTTTTATATTCAGGTTTTTTAGAAATATCGTTATCATCAATAGTAATAACACCTTTATCAATAATATACATCCCTGAAATAAGATTTAATAATGTTGATTTTCCAGCACCATTACCACCAATAACAGTAACAAAATCTCCTTCTTTTAACTCTAAAGAAACATCAACAATAGCATTCTTCTGATTAATAGTACCTTTATTAAATGTTTTATAAATATTTTTAACCTTTAACATATCCTATTCTCCTTTCTTAGCAAGAATGCTATCTTTAATCATTGGTAAAGCTAATGCAATAGCAACTAGAATAGCTGTAAATAACTTCATATCATTTGCTGGTAAACCTGCCTGTAATACAATAGCAACAATTAAACGATAAATAATAGAACCAACAACAATACCAACTAAACTAAGAAGTAAATGTTTTCTACCAAAGAATACTTCTCCAATAATAACAGAAGCTAAACCTATAACAATAGCTCCAATACCCATACCAACATCAGCATAACCATTATATTGACCAACTAATGCACCAGATAAAGCCACTAATCCATTACCTAACATTAAACCAATGACTTTAGTAGTGTTTGTATTAACACCAGAAGCACGAATCATTTTTTCATTATTACCAGTAGCTCTAATTGCATAACCAAACTCAGTATTCATCAACCACCATACAAAGAAAATAACTAATATAGCACCAATGACTCCAACAATAATAGCAACATCTCTTTCTCTACTCATAATATCAGTTAGTGCAGGAAATAAACCTGTCACTTTATCTTTTAAAATAGTTAACATAGTTTCACTTTGATTTAATGAAATATTAGCTTTCCCCATAATTCTAAGATTTACTGAATAAACTCCAGTCATAACTAAAATACCAGCTAACAATGTAGGAATTCTTAATTTAGTATGTAAAAACCCTGTAACTAATCCTGCAACAGCCCCTGCAATAGCAGCAATAAAAGTTGCTAAAAAAGGATTACATCCACCAGCAATCAATGCTGCCATAGTAGCTGCACCTAATGTAAAACTACCTTCAGATGTTAAATCTGAAATATCTAAGATACGATAACTAATATAAACTCCAATTGCCATAATAGACCAAAGGAACCCTTGAGTTACTGCACCCATAATTACGTTCATACTCATATATTTATACCTCCCTAATAAAAAAACTCGCGCCTCTAAAGAGGGCGAGTGAACGCGGTACCACCTCAGTTTGTTACTAAGTAACCTCTTCGTTATATAACGTTAACGACTCCGGAAACATCTACTATTATTTCAATGCTCTACTCCATGACGAATTCAATATAACTTGTTTTATTGTTTTCACCAGCCACAATCTCTCTAAATAACTTATTATATTTACTACTTCACTTCACCGTATTTTTTATAGTTCTATGATATTGAAATATTATAAAAAAGTCAATAAATTTTTAAAAAAGTCATCCATATAGGATGACTTTCATTACTATTCTGCCATATCTGTAACAGTTAAATCAGAAGGAACATCAATACCTAAGTCTTTTAATGTTTTAGAGTTAATATAAACATCTAAGTCTTCTAATGTTTCAATTGGAATTTCATCAGTTTTAGCTTCACCTTTTAAAATCTTATCAGCCATAATAGCAGTCTGTTTACCTAATTTATAGTAATCTACACCGATAGAAGCAGCACCACCGTTTTTAACCATATTACTTTCACCAACAATAGTTAACACACCATTTTCTCTAGCAACTGTATCTACAGAAGACATAGCAGAAGCAATGTTATTATCAGTTGGGATATATAATGCATCAATCTTATCACCAAATGCTTCCATAGTATCATTAATTTCATTTTTACCAGAAACAGTTTTAACAATAACAGTTAGACCACGTTTTTCTAATTCTTCTTTAGCTTGATTACCTTGAATTACAGAGTTTTCTTCACTTGAAGTATATAAGATACCTACTGTTTTAGCATCAGGTAATAATTTTTGTAATAAATCAATTTGAGCATCCATAGGACAACCATCGCTAGTACCAGTAATATTAGCACCAGGAGCTTCATTAGAAGCAACTAATTTAGTTTCAACATAATCAGTTACAGCAGTTCCAATAATAGGAATATCTTTAGTTTCACCTTGTAATTGTTGTACTGCAGGAGTAGCAATTGCTAAAATCATATCAGGTTCATTAGATACTAATGTTTGAGCAATTTGTGATAAAGCACTTTGATCAGCTTGAGGATTTTGAACATCATATTCTACGTTTTCTCCTTCAGCATAACCTAACTCTTTCATTCCGTCTTTAAATCCTTCTAAAGCAGCATCTAAAGCATCATGTGTTAAATATTGTAACACTCCAATCTTATAAGTTTTGTCATCAGTTGAGCCACTACATCCAGCTAATAGTAGGGCACTTGCTAATAAAGCAGTGATTAATTTTTTCATATTATTTTCTCTCCCTTCAAATTAATCATATACAAAAAACAAAACTCATCCTCAATGAGGACGAGTGATTCGTGATACCACCTCAATTTATCATTATCTCACGATAATGACCTTATTAAGTATCTATGATACTTACAGATAACGGCTGTTACCGGATAATTCCTACTTAGTTTCAGAATTTCAACTCCATGCTGTAATTCAATTTATAAGACTTATGATTTGCACCAACCATCATATCTCTAAAAGGAACTTATAAATTTACTAGGTCACTTCACAGTATTTTTTGTATAGCTTATATTTATCATATTCTTGTTTGTTAAGTTTGTCAATTATTTTTTTGCTAATAATTTATTAGAAAGATAAAATATATATATTATTTTGTCTTTTTTATAAAATATTTGTAGTTTTATGATTTATAACAATCAGTAGCTTCAATATCAGAAGGCCAGCTAATGTCTAATCTTGAAAGATTATCTGAATTATAATAATAATCTAAATCAGTTAATGTTTCGATAGGCATATCTGCAGGAGTAGCTTCACCTTTTAAAATTTTAGCAGCTTGTAGGGCAGTCTGTTTACCTAATTTATAGTAATCTACACCTAATCCAGCAGTACCACCATCTGCACACATAGTATTAGCTCCAACGATTGTAACAATACCATTAGGAGTTGCAACTAAATCAACAGAAGCCATTGCAGAAGCAATATTGTTGTCAGTTGGAATATAGATAGCTTCTACTTTTCCAACAAATGATTCCATAGTATCATTAATTTCATTTTTACCAGATACAGTTTTTACAATAGGGTTTAAACCTTGATTTTTAATTTCAGCTTCAGCCTGTTGCGCTTGAATTTCAGAATTTTGTTCACTAGAAGTATAAATAACACCTACATTTTTTACGTTAGGAACTAATTTCTTGATTAACTCTATTTGAGCATCCATAGGACAACCATCACTTGTACCAGTAATATTTGCACCAGGAGCTTCATTAGAAGCTGCTAATTTTGTTTCAACATAATCAGTAATAGCAGTTCCTACGATAGGAATATCACTTGTTTCACCTTGTAATGCTTGTGCTGCAGGAGTTCCAATAGCTAAAATTAAGTCAGGGGTTTTATCTACGATCTGTTGACTCATTTGAACTAAAGTTCCTTGTTCACCTTCACCATTCTGATAATCAAACTCAGCATTGATTCCTTCTTCTTTTAAACCATCTTGGAATCCTTGATATGCTGCATCTAATGCATCATGAGTCATCATTTGTAATACACCAATTTTGTAAGTTGTATCTGATGCATCACCAGAATTTCCTCCTCCACATCCAGTTAGGACAAGAGAAGCAATAGCTAATAAGCTAAGTAATTTTTTCATTTCTTATTTCCTCCCAATTTATATAAACAAAAAAACGCACCTCTAAAGAGGGCGAATGACCGCGGTACCACCTCAATTTATTAAATTCTCACGAAATTAATCTCAGCTAGTTTAAAACTATCATGGATAACGTTATGATGACGGTTACTCCTTATCAAAGTAACAACTCCGTGGTGAATTCTAGACTTCTCATCGTATGATTTGCACCAGCCATCATATCTCTAATGTCGCAGAAATCTATACTATGTCACATCTCTGTTTTTTGTTTATACATTATATATTTAATATTAAATGAGGGTGTTTTGTTTGTCAACTAAATGAAATATAAATTTCACAAAATTATGCCATAATTATGATAACATGATATCTAATATCATCATAATCAAAAAACCAGTCATACAGGAAATAGCACCAATATCAATATGACCATCTGTACTCGCTTCGGGAATCAATTCTTCAACACAAACAAACAACATGGCTCCTGCTGCAAAACTTAAGGCAAATGGTAATATATTAGAAATCAAAGATGCAAAAATATAGCCAATGATGGCAGCAGGTATCTCTATAATACCTGAAAACTGTCCATACATTAAAGAAGACCATTTACTTTTACCATTTTGATACAATGGTAATGCCACAGCAGTTCCTTCAGGAAAGTTCTGAATGCCTATACCAATGGATAGAATAATAGCTGGTATATAATTCTGGGATTGACTAGCGAACGCGATACCAACAGCTAATCCCTCAGGAATATTATGCAAAGTCATAGCTAACATAAGAAGATGATTCTTAGATAATGAAGTATGAACACCTTCTATTTCTTTAGAAAGCATATGTTGATGAGGTAAGAAATGATCACATAAACTGAGGAAAAGAACACCACATAAAAATCCTAAAGGAATAATGAGTAAGAATAACTTATTCTTATCTTCTAATAAATTCATTGCTGGTAAGATTAATGAAAAAAAAGATGCAGCAATCATAATTCCAGCACTGCTACCTAGTGCAATACTGACTAAGTTTTTATTTGTTTTATTTGCTAAAAAAACTAAAGAAGCACCTCCTAAAGTCATTAGCCAGTTAAATACAACTGCTGCCAAAAATAAATAATAATTCAAATTTTTCACCTCATTGTAGTTTATGTTTTAAACGAAAAGAGGTGAAAAAAAAGAGGTTTTCACCTCTTAGTAATTAATATCTTCATATAAAGTTTTTAATAAAACAGCTTTAGAAGTAGGTTGTTGTTTCTTAGTATCAAATGTTTTCATAACACTGAATTCAACAACATCTCTTTTTTGAACTTCTTCATCATAGATATAGTCAGCTTGTCTAAAGAATAAGTTATCACTGTCATGAACATATAGACTTCCATATTCTTTATCTTCATTATAATAAACAACTTTACTTTCTTGTCTTTCAATGAATAATTCTAAATTATCCATTAATTGATTATATAATGAATCATAAACTTTTGAACTATCTGCATTATCGTATTTACTTATATCTACATCAATAGTTGCTTCTTTACCATTTTCAGTATTTAATTTATTAATTAAAGCAGCAGTTAAAACAATGATATTTTCTACATTTTTATCTTTAGCCATTTCTAAAATATGATTATAGATATTCATGTTTTCTAGATCATAACCACTAACAAAGAATTCATAAATTAAAGATGTATAAGCTTCATTTTTTTGATCAGTATTTAAATATAACTGATAAATGACATCAAAGTTAACTTTGTTAAATCTACCTTTTAATGCTAAGAATTCATTTTGAGCTTCATTATATCTTTCTAATTCAACTAATGAACAAGCACGATAATATTTAATCCAGTTTAAATTAGAATAATGCCATTTTAAACGAGTATTTAAAGCAACATTACAAGCTTCTACACAAGCTCTATAATCTTTTAATTCATAAGTAGCTCTTACTTTTAAACGATACCATTTTTCTTTTTTAGATTCAAATTCTTTACCTTCATTATTTACAAATGGTTTATCATCTAAAGTTAAAGGGTTTAATTTATCTAATAAATCATTTAATTTAGCCCAGTCAACAGGATTTTGATTTAATACATATTTCATAGCTTTATTAATTGTGACTTCTAATGGAGAATAATTTTCTTGAGCACATAATTCAACAATTTCATCTACAATAGAGAAGAATAGATTTTCTTTAGCAGCAATTTGTTCTTCATCAATCTTAATAAATTTATTGTATAAAGCATAAGCATAATGATTAATATACTTTGTTAAAGCTGGAGCAGCCTGCATAAAAGTTTTTCCAACTTCGATTGCTTCATCATTAAGTCCTTGATTCTTTAACTCCTTTACAAAATCCATTGCCTGAAACTCATTAAATGAGCTAGCATCATCTTCAAAACGTTTGCGATATACGCTTAAATCTTTTACATTTCTTTTTTCCACAACATTCACCTCGAATAATATTATAACAATTTTAAGAAGAGATGTGAAGAAAAAAGACAAGAAAACCTGGCTATTCTACTGTTACAGATTTAGCTAGATTTCTTGGTTTATCAACATCACAATTTTTTAGCTTAGCTGTATAATAAGCAATCATCTGTAATGGTATAGCAACCAAAATAGACTGTAATGCTGGTTCAACCGATGGAAGATAATAAGTATTTTTTACATTATTAACTTCATTTGAAGCAGTCGTAAATAAAACAACATCTGCTCCTCTAGCAATTGTTTCTTGAATATTACTAATAGTTTTAGCGGCAATATGAGGTTGTGTTGCCACTGCAATAACAACACTTCCTTCTTCAATTAAGGCAATTGGTCCATGTTTCAATTCTCCTGCAACATAAGCATCAGCATGAACATATGAGACTTCTTTTAATTTTAATGCCCCCTCTAATACACTAGCATAATCTAAACTTCTACCAAGGAAATAAGCATCATGTTTATTAACTAACATTTTTGCATAATCTTCAAAAGTTTCTGCATCTTTTAATAATTGTTCTACATATTTATCAATTGTAGCTAATTGTCTGATAATGTTTTGGTTAATATCTTTATTTAATCTTAATGCAACATAATAAGCCAATAACATTAATAAAGTTAATTGGGTTGTATAAGCTTTAGTAGAAGCAACAGCAATTTCTGGACCTGCACAAGTATATAAAACATAATCTGCGTCTCTTGAAATAGTGCTACCTAAAACATTTGCTACTGCAATAGTTGTTGCTCCTTGAGTTTTTGCTAAACGTAGAGCTGCAAGAGTATCTGCAGTTTCACCTGATTGTGAAACAAAAACTGCTAAAGTATGATCATCAATAATTGGGCTATCATATCTGAATTCACTTGCTACAGTAGCAATGACAGGAAGTTTAGTAGCCGATTCTAAAATCTTAGATCCACATAAACATGCATGATAGGCAGTTCCACAACCCACATAGTAAACTTTATTAAATTGAGTAAAATCAATATTCTTTAATTCATTAAAAATAATATGATTATCATTGACTCTACCGCGTAATGTTTCTTTAATAACATGAGGTTGTTCATAGATTTCTTTTAACATAAATGTATCATAACCATCTTTTTGAGCTGCTTCTAAGTCATAAGGTATAGAAGTAATATCTTTTTTAATTGTTTCTCCCTGTTGATTATAAAAACTTACAGAATCTGTTTTTAAAACTGCAATTTCATGATCTTCTAAAAAATAAACATCTTTAGTATAAGAAAGTAGAGCAGGAATATCACTAGCAGCACCATATCCCTGATCTAGTTTTCCAATGATTAAAGGACTATCTTTTTTAGTTACAATAATTTCATCTTTATGCATAGTTGAAATAATACATAATGCATAACTTCCTTCAATACGTTTTAATACTTTTTGAGTAGCTTTTAATAAATCACCATCATAATAATAGTCTAATAAATGAACAACAACTTCACTATCAGTCTCAGACTGAAAATGATAACCATAATCAACTAATTCTTCTTTTAATTCACGATAATTCTCAATAATACCATTGTGTACAATAGAAATCGTATTTTTGTCATTTGTATGAGGATGAGAATTTAAATGAGAAGGGACACCGTGAGTAGCCCAACGTGTATGTCCTATACCAATATGACCATTTAAATTATAATTTTGAAGTTCTTCAACCAATAGTTGAAGTCTTCCTTTACACTTAACAGTTGTAAGTGTTTTATCAAGAATAGTTACTCCAGCACTATCGTATCCACGATATTCTAGTTTTTCTAATCCTTGAATTAAAAACGGTAGGGCATTATCCTTACCACAATAAGCTGTAATTCCACACATAATTTATACCTCCAAATATTCAATTGTTTGTTATGAATATGGAGATATGCCTGATGATATTTGTTTAATAATCACTTATTATTTTTGCTCATCGTTAAGGTAGCATAGTACCTCCAGATCATCCGCCGAATTTTTCGATAAATCTGGTCCTCGTCAACTCTTAGAGTCCTGGCGCTTGTTTTTTGGTTTCTCTATTCATAACGTCACTTATTATATGCAATAAATCGTTAAATAACTTTCAAATTATGAAAATATTCATTTTTTTCGTTTTAAAAAAAGAAAATTGCCAATTCTAATAGTATATATAAGTAAGGAGATAAATTATGACTATAGAAAACAATTTATTAGAAATGAGTAAATCTTTAGGTAATTTAGAAAAATCTGGGATTTATGATGTAGAAAAATTTAGTTATGCTCTTCTACATCAAACTAAACAATTAGAATATTTTTATTGTCAGTTAGTTAAGGATGGAAATTGTAATGATACGTTTTATCATATCAAGAAAAGACCGCATGTTCATGAATTGGCTTATTTTAATATTGGTCGTGGTTTTCCTAAAGAACTAATGGATGGTCATTGGTGTTATATTTTAAAAGATTTAGGATATAAGATGTTAGTTATTCCTTGTACTTCTATAAAAGAAGATTCTACTATTGCTAATCCTCAATATGAAAAAGATATAGATATCGAAATATTCAATAAGAAAAATCATTGCCGCATTCAATTAAGTGATATAAGATCGGTAGACATTCAAAGGATTGATTTGAGAAAACCATTTTATAAGGTTTTAACACCTAAAGAAGAGATTGATGAATTTATACATAAAAATTTATTTGAATAAATATGGGAGGAAAAATGGATAAACAATACTATTTATTTGCAAAGGAAAATATTTATGATGAATATGAAAAAAAGATACTTTATTTAAAAGATGAACTTATTGGTAGTATTTCAGTTTTAAAAGAAATGAAAGAAGTAGAAAATCTTTTACCTAAAGGTATTTATTATGTACAAAATGAGAAAAAAATGCAGTATCAGGATATACATATTGAAGAAAAATTAGATAGCTGGCAATATTTTGAAAATATTTTATTAATGAAACAGATAATCACAATTGATTTAAATGTTATTGATAATTATCAGAATATTATTATTAATGGTGTACATTGTGGTTTATTTGCTGGTGAGGATATTTATGATATGAACCATTGTTTAGTATATTTTAAGGATGATTTGATTATGGATATTGAAAGTAATAGTGATAAATGGAAAGTTCCTTTATTGAATATAAATGAAGGAACTTTTTATATTCAACAGATAGATACAGCTGAAGGCTATTTTGGTAATACTGAGCAATTTTATCTTAATGTTAATTTTAAAATAGGATTAGTCAATTTTCATGTTTTAATAGAGAATCAACCGACGATATTAGAAATATCTAAGAAAGATGAAATAGGAAGATTTGTAAAAGGGGCCTGGTTAGTATTGAAAGATGAGAAAGGAGAATTGGTAGATGAGTGGATAAGTGAAAGAGAGCATATTTTATATAGTTTGGTTATTGGCAAGAGATATATACTCGAAGAAAAAGAAACGCCTCCAGGTTATAAACAATCTGAAGACGTTTCTTTTATTGTGGAAAATAAAAAGGATACACAGAAAATTTTAATGATTGATCAAAGAAAACAAATGATAAAGGAGGTGATAGAGATGTAATAAAGCCATAATAATAAATAGAATGAAGAGATTGAAAGGAGAAAAATATGTATAAAGTCATTAAAATCATGATGTCAGTATTAATGTTTTTGGTTACTGGAATGAGTCAGCTATCTATTGTTTCAGCAGCAGACTTATCTGGTGAATTTAAATATGGTTCTGAAACACCATATTATATTGTAAGTGAAACAGGAAGCCATGGGAGTGCTTCTAATACGTTGAATTATAAATTAGTAAAAAGGACAGGCAGTTCAACTTGGGTTAAAGCTTTCTGTATGGAACCAGGAAAAAACTTGACAGATGGTGTTGCCTTGACACCAAGTCAATATACCAAGACAAGAATTGCTAGATTAGCATATTTAGGTTATTATAGCCAACAAAATGCGAAAAACTATATTAATACTCAAGCGTTAATATATGAAGAATTAGGGGATAAGGTATCTTATGTATCAACAGAAAATTATGATACTTTTAAGAAAAATATTCTTGCGAAATATGAGAAGTTTGATACTAAGCCAGTATTTAATGGTAGTACAATACAAGTTGCTGCAGGAAAGAGTGTTACTATTACTGATACTAATAAAGTATTATCTGATTATAAGACTTTTACAGTAACTCAAAATGGTATCACTTTAAGTCATACTAAAGGGCAA
>JAXJVS010000004.1:0-1945 GCA_036308445.1 Bacilli bacterium
CCAGATAACATTGAAGAAGTTTTAAGTTTGATGCAATCTTCTCAAAACGAGTATATTATAAATTATTCTTATTTGTTGTTTGAAACATGGTTGCTTATGCATTTTATAATTCTTGAACCGCAAGTGAGATACAGTAAAAGAAAAGTATATGAAACTATACGTGAATTTTTAGGTGTCGGAAGATATGGCTCTTCCCAAAAAGCGGATATTGCTACAATTAAGAAATTATTAAGTAATGATGGGAATAGAAAAATACGTAATGCTATCGAAAATGCAAAAAGATTAGATGAATATTGGAGTGCAAAAGGAATGTTGATTCCAAATAATATTAAAGACATGAATCCTTCTGTATCGATTCATATATTAATTGAACGATTATTAGACGAAATTGAATATTCTTGTAAATAAATATAGAATGAAAATAACTTTATGAAGAAGAGATTTTCATTCTTTTTTTGCGACTATAATGAAAAAGCAGACTCATAGAAAATAATAAACAAATTAGCACTTAGGTGTTGACAGTGCTAAAAATAGTGTTATAATACAATTAGCACTTGGGTATAATGAGTGCTAAAGGAGTGATAGATATGAATATAGAAAAATGGACTACGGCTTTACAGACTGCAATGCAGAAGGCGATGCAGAGAGTATTGGAATCTTCTCGACAGATCGTTGATATTGAAGATATTATGATAGCTTTGTTAGAAGATAGTAGTGGCATAATGACACGTGTCTTTACAAAAGCAAATATCAATATAGCTGAATTAATTAGTTATTTAAATGATTTAATATCTTTGAAACCGACGGTTTCTCATGCAAGTGAAGAAAATATGAGAATATCTTATGATTTAAATCAGTTGTTTATAAAAGCAAATACAATTATGAATCAATATAAAGATGAATATTTAAGTGTAGAACATATTATTATGGCTTTATTTGATTCATCTCATCAAGGGGTAAAAGATATTATAAAGAAATATCATTTATCTAAGAAACAAATAGAAAAGATTATTAAAGAAATGAGAGGAGGCAATAACGTGAATACACAGAATCCTGAAAATCAATATGAAGTCTTAGAAAAATATGGTAGAGATTTAACAAAAGATGTAGAAAATGGTAAGTTAGATCCAGTTATTGGTAGAGATGATGAAATTAGAAGAGTCATTCAGATTCTATCAAGAAAAACGAAAAATAATCCTATTTTAATTGGTGAACCAGGTGTTGGTAAAACTGCTATTGTTGAAGGATTAGCTTGGCGTATCTTTAAAAATGATGTTCCTGTTAGCTTACAGAATAAAACTTTATATGAATTGGATTTAGGGGCTTTAGTTGCTGGTGCTAAATATCGTGGTGAATTTGAAGAAAGATTAAAAGCAGTCTTAAATGAAATCAAGAAAGCAGAAGGAGATATTATCTTATTTATTGATGAAATTCATCAATTAGTAGGAGCAGGTAAAACTGATGGAGCTATGGATGCAGCTAACCTATTAAAACCTATGTTAGCAAGAGGAGAATTACATTGTATCGGTGCTACAACTTTAGATGAGTATAGAAAGTATATTGAAAAAGATGCTGCCTTAGAAAGACGTTTTCAGAAAGTATTAGTTGCTGAACCTGACACTGATGATACGATTGCTATTTTAAGAGGATTAAAAGATAGTTTTGAATCTCATCATGGAGTACAGATTACTGATAGTGCAATTATTGGTGCTGTTAACTTATCTCAAAGATATATTACTGATCGTTTCTTACCGGATAAAGCTATTGATTTAATTGATGAAGCTTGCGCTTCTATTCGTATGGAAATCGATTCTTTACCAGAAGAGTTAGATACGATTACAAGAGAAAAGAATCGATTAGAAATGGAAAGAATTTCTATTGAAAAAGAAGATAAGAATGAAGATAATGAAAAACGTTTAATTGAAATTAAAGCGAGAATTGCTTC
>JAXJVS010000005.1:0-4915 GCA_036308445.1 Bacilli bacterium
ACCGGTATCAACACCACGAATGGGATGATGTAAAGCTGCATAAGCAGTAGCAAAACCAGCACCATTAAATATGATACAAGGTAGAAAAACAGTATTTAAAACAGTATCATTTAAAAATCTTGTCTCAACACCAGCACTGTTGAGACAAAAAACAAGAATTCCAACAAAACCAGTAATAATAAATGTTTGAGTACCACCAATAACACTACCTAGAATACCAGCACCAAAAGCTAATGATGCTGAAATCATATTAAACATAAAAACCCTCCCTTTTCTTCAGTATAAAAGAAATAAAATAGGAAGAAAAGAAATTAATAAAGAATTTTATAAAATTTTATGCTATAATCCTACGTAGGAGTGATTTCATGAGTTACGAAATAATATTAAATGATTTTCAAGGACCATTAGATTTATTATTACATTTGATTAAAGAAAAAGAAATGAATCTTGAAACATTAGACTTATCAGAAATAACAGATCAGTATTTAAAATATATTGAACAGATGGATCCTAATCAATTAGAAGTGATGTCAGAATATTTAGTTATGGCATCAACATTAATTGAAATGAAAAGTAAATTATTATTGCCTAAAGAAGCAATAACATTAGATGATGAATATGAAGAAGATCCTAGAGCACAATTAATTAAACGATTAATTGAATATAAAAAATACAAAGATGTATTAGATGATTTTAAAGAACAATATGAATATCGAAAAACATTACATACAAAAGCACCAGCAATTATGGATGACTATGTTGTAGATACAACTGATCTTATTCCTGAAGGTTTAGAGGTTTATGATCTTATAAGAGCAATGCAGAAGATGTATCAGAGAAAAGCTTTAACTATGCCTTTAGAATCAAAAATAGCAAGAGTAGAAATATCTATTGATGAAAGATGTTTACAAGTTAAGAAATACTTTCAAAGACATAAAGGAAGAAAGATAGATTTTGAAGAATTATTTGATAATCCTTCACCAACTTATTTTGTTGTTACTTTTTTAGCTGTATTAACATTGGTTAAAGATAAGGAATTAGATATTGAACAATCATCTAACTTTGATAGAATCTATTTGAAAGGAAGAGATTAATGGATAAAAATGAATTATTATCAGTGATTGAAGGAATGCTTTTTTTATCAGGAGATGAAGGACTTTCGATGAAACAAATAACTAATGTTTTAGAAATTACCAAAAAAGAAGCTACTACATTAATAGATGAGTTAATAGAAATATATAATCAAAAAGAAGTAAAAGGAATAGAATTAATTAACTTTGGTGGAATATATAAATTGATAACCTTAAGTCAACATCATCAATACTATACAAAGATGATTGAACAAAATGAAGCAACATTATCAAATGCTGCTTTAGAAACACTAGCAATCATTGCTTATAATCAGCCAATTACGAGAGTAAGAGTAGAAGAAATAAGAGGTGTAGGTTGTGATGCGATGATTAGAAAACTAGTTGCTAAGGCATTAATCAAGGAAGTAGGGAGAGAAGATATTCCAGGGAAACCCATTCTTTATGGAGTAACTGATGAATTTATGGATGCCTTCTCATTAACCTCATTAGATGAATTACCTCAATTAAAAGAAATGACTGAAGATTTTGATTCTGATGATATCTTTAATACAAAATATACTGAAAAAGAATAAAACCATGGCTTAGGCCATGGTTTTATCATCCTGCATCTGTTTTAACAATAATTCTTTCTGTTTTATGAAATGTTGTATTTGTATTTGAATTTGTTTTCTTGTCTGAGTTGTTAAATATTCTGCAATAATAATTGAACCAAGCATAAAAACAACAACAATAACAGGCATTGCATATATAAATAATAAACTTTCTGTCAATAAATATCCTATAAAGGAAATAACAGCAGCAATAATCGCATGCTTTAAGTGTTTCATTCCTAAAAAATGCTGATACATTTCTTGTCTTATAGACTGATAAGATTCTTGTAAGACTTTGATGATTTCTATGCAGGATTCTAATGTTAAATCATGATCTTTGATGTTTGTATGAACATCTATTTTAACTGGCATATCATCACCTCCATGATTGACATTATAACATGTTTTTAAAAAAATAAAAGTCATTTACTAATTCTTGTACAAAGAGTATACTTAGGTTAGGTGATATAATGAAAGCAATAGGACATTTAAAAACAATTACAAAACATAAATTAAAAGTCATGCAGTTATGTTTTAAAATAGGTTTATATAAACAAGGATTACTTCATGATTTATCAAAATATGGCCCAGCAGAATTTTTAACAGGGTGTAAATATTATCAAGGTACGCGTTCACCAAATTCAGCTGAAAGAGATACAATTGGTTATTCTACAGCCTGGTTACATCATAAAGGACGAAATAAACATCATTGGGAGTACTGGGTAGATTTTACTAGAAAAGGATTAGTACCAGCCCAGATGCCTACCTGTTATGTGCTAGAGATGTTCTGCGATCGTGTAGCAGCAAGCATGATATATCAGGGTGAGAATTATACTGATGCTTCAGCCTTAAATTATTATAATGGTGGTAAACACTCTTATATTATGCATCCTAAAACAAGAAAATTACTAGAATTTTTATTAAATTATTTAAATGAACATGGTTTAGATGCAACAATAAGATACATTAAAGAAAACTTGAAAGATAAAGCATAATAAAAGGACACAATATGATTTATTGTGTCCTTCTTATAAGCGGTAAAGAAGAATGTTTTTATAAAAAATGGCAAATAATATATTGAAAATGCTTCACCAAGAGAAATATATGAAGCTATTAACCATAAAAAAGCATTAACATTTTTACTTGATAAAATAGAAAAAAGTGAAGAATTATCACACGAATTATTAATCATGATGAATCAGTTGATTAATGAAAATATACTATATGTAGGAGGATATCGTTTAGGTCCGGTACGTATTATAGGATCAGAGAAGACATTTCCTCTACCTTTAGAATTAGATAAAATAATGGATGAGTTTATCTCTTATTACAATGATTTGATGAGAAAGAATATAACAATGAAAGATATAGCTTATATGCATATCACATATGAAAATATTCATCCATTTCCAGATGGAAATGGAAGAACAGGAAGATTATTAATCAATTATCTTCTTTTATTAAAGAATCAATTTCCGATTGTTATACCAGTTTCTCAAAGAAAACAATATCTAGATTATATGGAGAATAACAATTATGATGGCTTAACAAGTTTATTTGAAAATTTACAAAAAGAAGAAATAGAAAGAATACATGACTTTGATGAAATGATATAGGAATAAAATCCAAGCTAGTGGCTTGGATTATTCTTTTCTTGCACAAGATTCTCTTTCAATAATATATAATGGTAACTGCAAACGAATTGGTGATGTTAAATGTGCTGCTTTGATTGCATCATGTAGATACTGCGCTGCTAACATTCCCATATCAAAAGTTGGTGCAAATACTGTTGTTAGTGGTGGTGATGTATAGTTCGCTAAATCAATGTTATCAAAACCGATGATAGAAATATCTTCTGGTACTCTTATATGATGTTCATTTAAAGCTTTTAATGCGCCAATTGCAATAGGGTCACTAGCACAGAATATAGCAGTTGGTAGATTCCCTTGTTTAATGAATTCATTCATTAAACAATATCCTGATTCACTGGTATATTCTCCTTCTTTAATCCATGATGAATAATTGATATTTTTTTCTTCACAGAATTTGATGAAGTATTTTTTTCTCATGTCTTCGTATTCATAAGAATCTTTTAAATATTCTTTTCCACCTATAAAACCTATATTTTTATGATTTAATGCACTTAAATAATCAATGACATCTTTTAAAGCATTCTTAAAATCTAAAACAATATGACAATGATGAATAGGATTAATAAACATATCAACAAAGATAATATTCTTTTGAATAGATTCAAATAATTGAATATTCTCATCACTAAACTTACCAATACATACTAATCCATTAACATTTTCTAATACAGAATGAAAATTAACATCATCTTTAAATACTCTAATTATTCCAATATTATTTCTAATACAATAATCTTCAACACCTTTTCTAATTGTTAGATAATAAGGATCATTCATTTCCTGTTGTAAAGAATACCATTCAATAATACCAATAGAAATCATATTCTTAGATTTCTTTGCTTTTTTTTGATAATTTAAAGCTTTAGCAGTCTCTAATACTAATTGTTTTGTTTCTAAAGGAACGTTTAAAGTTTCATCCTGATTTAATATTCTAGAAACAGTGGCAGAAGAAACCCCAGCCTGTAATGCAATATCTTTAATCGTTGCCATATTTTCACCTCTGTATCATTATAACAAGCTCGATTTATAAAAGCAAACTTTTTACTAAATCGTATAATTTCTTTACTAAAAATTAAATATTCTTATATGCATAATCACTAAGTGCCTGTTTATCTAAAATAATAACTTTACGATATTTAAGCAATATCCATTTATTTTCTTGAAATTCATTTAATAATCTTGTTACTGTAACTCTTTGTAAGCTTATGCATTTTGCGATTTCTTCATGGGTGTAAGGTAAACAGTTTTCTTCGATTTCTAATGATGAATGAGGATGATTGGTCATTTCTAATAAGAAATCTGCAATACGTTCTCCAGCTGTTAAGAAACATAATCTTCTTACTTGGTGAGATAAGTTCTTTACAGTCTGACTTAATAACATAAAAACGCTTGTTACTAGTTCTGGAGATTCTTGAAAGTATGGCATAAGATCATCAATATTGCAGGCAATCAGTTCTACTTCATTGATAGCTTCTACTGATGTTAATCTAGCTGATTGAGAAAAGAACGATGATTCACCAAATACTCTTCCTTCACCAACAATTTCAATAGTTAATTCTTTGCCTTCCTGATTTACAAGATA
>JAXJVS010000006.1:0-7286 GCA_036308445.1 Bacilli bacterium
AAAATTATAACAGATAAATCATTAAAAACAATCGTTAATGACACCTTTTCATACTTTTTGTAAAACAAAATTCCACTATTTTAGCTATAGTGGAATTTAATTCTACAAACTGGAATTTAACTTTTCAATTCACCTTTTTTAGTAATATTCCTTTTTCGTCTAAAGCTTTGATAATTCTATTATAAATATCTTGATCATAACATCTAATTGTATGAAGGTGAATACCTTCAGTTAAACAAGATAATGGTTTGGCGTTTTCTTTATTCGTACGTTTAATGAACTGATCAACATCATATCTATTATAAAGATGTAGATTACCAGATAATTGACCATATATAGGGTGTTCAACACTAACGTTAATAATACTACCACCTAAATCAATAATTGTATATAGTTCATCAGCTAATTGATTACTGTTATGTTGTACAGCAATAACATATTCTCCACTAGGAGTAGGATTTTCAAATAAATATCCTCTAGGAGTTGCAACTATATTTGTACCACTTGCTCTAATTAAAGCTATATCTCCTACAATAATCTGTCTAGAAACATTAAATTGTTTTGCAAGAGTAGAAGCTGATATTGGTTTATCACTTTTTTTGATAATTTCTATGATTTGATCTTTTCTGTTCATCTTTAACCACCTCGTAAAAATTATAAATGAATTTTTGAAGAAAATAAATAATTAATGTGTTGATTGTGCCATAAAATTGTTGTTTGTGTCTTTTGTATTTACTTTTGATAGTTACAAGAATATAATATAAGTGTATAGATAGATATAAAAATAATTTAAATAATATAATTATATTACAAAATCTATAGTCAGCATATTTACTATATAGTCTATAGTTAAGGCAAGGAAGGTGAGTTTATGAAGAGATTTGTTTTAAAGATGCTGAAAGGAAATGAAAAAGAATACTTATTAATGATAAGTGTCTTATCATTAATTGTTTCTTTCTTATATGTGTTTCTTTCATTGTATGATGTTATGTCTATAATTAGTGGTGAATTTAGTGTATTCAATATGAGGATTGATATGATTAATTTTATTGCTTTAGGATTATCAATCATTACCATTATCATTGTTAATCATTATTTTATAGAAGAAAGAACTCAAGAATATGCTTTACTTCTTTTAACAGGTAGAGGTATGAAAGATATTGTATTTTATATTTTAATGCAGTTTGGATCTATTCTTATGATTGCATTTATTATTGGTGGTTTATTTGGTGCATTATGGATTATATTGTTAAATGTGTTTTATCAATTTATTCAGATTGATTTTGTATTAGCACAACCATTTATAGGATTTTATATTTTGATGTTTATTGTATGTGTCATTATTGTTTTAGCAACTAATATCGCTAGATTTAATAAGATAGAGATTAATATTAATGATTATCTTAGAAATAAAGTTTATACTTCTTCTCATGTGCCACCTAAGAAAACAAAAGAATATGGTCTTTTTTCAATACTAGGAGCATTGTGTATACTTAATAGTTATAATCTAACATTAGAAAATGAAACATCTATATCTTCTATTGTTTCTTTTATAGGTGTTATTGCTGGTATTATGTTACTAGCAACTTCTGTTATTCCTTTTATTTATTATACATTTCATAGGTCTATAGTATTAAAAGGAAAAAATATTATGTTTATATTTAATGGTTTTATGGAACTTATTTCTACATTACAATTCTCATTTATATTAGATTGTCTTATGATTCCTATTTTATTAATCAGTATATTAACGTTAGATATCAATAGTTTGAAATATGTCATGATAACTTGTTATATATTTGTATTAGTGATGATTATGATTTGTTTTATTTTACAGTTAAATTTATATAGTAAAGGATTATCTTTTAAGATTAATACTTTAAAATCATTAGGATATAAGAAGAATAATGTAAGAACAATACAATTTGTTCAGATAATGATGTTTTTATTGGTTGTATTATTACCATTAATTGCTTTTTCTCATTTATTGATAAGAGGATATAATCAGGGAGTTATTGATATTTGGATGTTAGGTTTAGTTATTGGTAGTTATATATGTATATATTTGTTTATTTGTATTTATATGGGTATAAAGTTTAATTCAATAATTAAGGAGGCTTATTAATATGTCAAATATTTTAATAGAAGCAAATAGAATTTCTAAAATTTATGATCCAGATATATATTTAAAAAGAGGTAAGAATGAATATGCATTAAGAGGAGTGGATTTTATATTAGAAGAAGGAGATTTTATTAGTGTTATGGGTCCTTCTGGTAGTGGTAAGTCTACTTTAGTGAATTGTCTTTCTACTTTAGATAGAATAAGTAAAGGAAGTTTAATGATATTTGATAAGAATGTTTTATCTTGTAATAATAATCAATTAGCAGAATTTAGAAATAAATTCTTAGGTTTCATTTTTCAAAATCATAATCTTATTCCTTCTCTTACTATATTTGATAATATTGCAGTACCATTATTATTAAATGAAGTTAATAATATTGAAATAGAGAGTAAAATTAAAGAATTAAGTAAGAAATTAGGAATAGAGAAATTATTAGATAAAAAACCTGATGAATGTAGTGGTGGAGAATGTCAAAGAGCAGCTATTGCAAGAGCGTTAATACATGATCCTAAGATTATTATTTGTGATGAACCTACTGGTAATCTTGATAGTAGGAATTCTCATGAAATATTAAAAATATTAACTGAATTAAATCATAAAGGAACGACAATAGTCTTAGTTACTCATGATCCTTTAATAGCTTCATATTCTAAGAAATTAATGTATTTATATGATGGTAGTATTATTGAAGTTATTGATAGACAAGAAGATACTCAGTTAGATTTCTATCATCATATATTGAAATTAACTTCTAATGATAATGATATAGAAAAGATATTATCTCAAAGTGAATATGTAGAATTAAATCCTAAGATGTTTCAAGAGAGAACAGATGTTTATATGATGTTAGAGGATAAAGAATATGATGATAAAGTTATAGAACAATACAGACCATTAGTTATGAATAATGAATATATGGTTTATAAGACTGTATATCATGAAAAAGTTAAAATACCGTTTTGTATGATTCATAAAATGAAAGTAGGAATAGATGGTAGAATGAATAATTTTGGTGTTTTTAGTGGTATGGTTTATACTGCAACGCTTGATTTTATAAGTGATGATATGACTTTTAGATTTAAAGTTATGAATCAAGATGGTTTTACAGATATTATAGATCATTTCAAATCTTTAAATATTGAAATGATAGATGAGAATCATATATTGGATGCTTATTATCAATATTCAGATAGAATGGAAAGAAACAAATACTTTCAAAGAAAGTTTTTATATAAGAAAAAGTAATCTACACAAGTATTACACTTGTGTAGATTATGATGAAGTAAAGGGTGGTGTTTTTATGTATGGTGAAATGTTGTTAACATTAATATTCTTGGCAATAATTATGGCTATTTATTTGAATAATAGAAAGAAAATGATTGCTGAAAATAATAAAACAATGACATATGATTTAATTATTAAATTTAATAATGATAATTATGTAGATATTAGAAAGATAAAATACTTTAAGGATATTGCAGGATGGGTAAGATATGGAGAATATGGCTTTAGAGGTAATTCAGTATTAAATAAAGATTTATTAGAAGAGTTTGTAGTGGAGACTTTGAATATTTCTAAAGACTCTTTTAGAGTTATAAGTCCTACTCAGTTTTATATACCGAGCTAAGGTAGAAAGTAAATCAACAGTATTTAAAGATAAATATCCTATTATCTTGGAGAAATTCATCATAGAAATGAATGATATGAAAGATTTAAATGATTTTATTTTCTAGTAGGTTATAGATAAAAGGATACATAATATCTTGAATTTAAGTAATCAAACCATTAGTGACATCAATAACATGCTTAGTTATTTTATAAGTATATTTGTCCTTATATGTTAAAACACTTAAAATTAATATGCTACCAAACAATGATTGACAACATATGTCGTAAAATATATAATAATATTAGAAAACGTTTTCTGTTAATTATTAATATGGAGGTGTGTTATGAAAAAAATTCTATTTTTATCTATTCTTACTTTTTTGATTTGTATTCCCATTAAGGTTAATGCAACTACGAAATTAGAAATACCTGAGCCTATGCCTGCAAACACATTAATTAGATATGTTAGTGATACAAAATATGAAATAATAAATGATAATTTGAAAAAACAGCAATTTGAATATAACGAAAATGATTATAATGAAATTATCCCTACTAGTATAAATCCTTCAACTGATCAAAGTGTTATTGAAACATATCCAGCTCCATGTAAAGATATGTTTGTTCAATATGGTACTGATGGATTGGTTAATAAAATATATGTACCAAAGAATATTTCTATAAATTCAAATGTTACTGTAGTTGAGTCAACTTATGCTATAAATAATAATGAAGAGAATTTACAATTATTGGGTGTAGATGATCCTCATTATAGTTTGATTGCTCAGTGGGGATCATATCCAAATTACTTATGGAAAGGTATTAGTAATTACGATTATTTATATTATGGAAAAGGAAGAGCAACAACATTTAGTGATAAAATAGGACAGGCAAATCATACTTTAGTGAAAGGAAATGTAGCAACAAAATTAGCTTATGATGATTGTAAAGTAGGTACGATTGTAAAAGTTTCTTTGCCAATTCATGGTAGTTCATCAAAAAAGACTGTTACTATGACAAAATGGGATGCTGGTAGTATGCCTAACGCAATAATTGATATATGGAAAACAGGTGTATCTTATTGGGGATATACTTATTCAAGTACTTTAAGTATTGATAATGCGGTGATTAATCATGATTAAAAAAATATTATTAATGATTTCTATGATAATTTTAAGTGCTTGTTCGCTAAACGAAGATAATCTTAAACCGGAATTTTCTTCTGATTATATATGCTATACCTATACTCATGTTACTGATGAAGTTGATAAATTTGAAATGGACACATATTTATATGATTTAAATTCTTATAAAAGTGAGCTTGTTTCAAGTATAAATTATAATGCTCAATATCCTTTGACATATTATGATAAGAGTGACAATGTAGTTTATTATACTCAAAGAAAAGGAGAAAGTCATAATGATGAAGTTTATGTGTATGACTGTAAAACAAAGAAAACGAAGAAATTAACAGAAGGTATATATGCTGTTAATGCTATTTATAAAGTTGGGAAAGATAAACTTGCTTTAATTGCAATGACTTCTTCTAGGTATATTCATTTAGTATTTTTAAATACTTATACTTTAGAGTTAGATGAGATTTATAAAGATGATTATAATATTACTGCTCAATATTATGATCAAAAGAGAAATAAAATGATTTTAGCTGGTTTTATGGCTGATGAGGAATATAAAATAAGAGATGAATATAATAGTGATCTTACTGATACCTATATAGTAGATAATACAATATATGAATACGATATAGAAACAGGAGTATTTGAATTAGTATTTCATTCAAATACTGGATATATTGTGTCTTTGGTAGGAAATGAAGATTATATTTATTTTAAAGAGAATGATTATATAAGCTCAGAGAAAAGAATGATAAGGTATGATTGTCATACAAAAGAAAAGAGTCAGAGTATTGATTTTAAAGGAGTATATGAACTGATTGCGATTAGTGATAATTCTGATTATATTATATATTCTAATGATAGAAAGCTAAAAATGATTAATTTAAATAATGGAGAAATAGAGAATCTATTTCATGATAATGTTGAAGGTATTATAAATAATGGTTTTTTAGGATATGGTATTTAAGAAATCAGTTTACATTGTGAACTGATTTGACTCTTACGACTAAACAGCAGATATAATAACAAATAAAGATGTTATTATAAAGAATGGCTGTATATTACCAATTAAACGCAAAAAATTCGTATAACAGATTAAATGTTATACGAATTTTACATTTAGATTAAGATAAATTTCCATCTTTATCACATGTTAATGTTACAGTTTTTGAAACAGTGCTAACTACTGCTCCATCAGATGTGCACTTAGCGATAGCTGTTGCTGTTGCTTTGTTTCCGCTCTTTGAACTAGAAGATTTTGAAATAGACCATCTAGAATTATTTATATGAGTTGATACAACTGATTTAGTACATGATGATGTTGATCCGTTATAGGTGAATGTACCAGTTACTGTTACAGACCAAAGTACAGTCCCGGATGAGTTTTTATAGCTTCCTGTTTTCTTGGCGATTTTTGTAGATGTCGTTCTTGTGATAGATTCTTCTATGACTTCAATGCTTTCTTCATAAGAATATTCTTCTGCCTGAATAGGAAGAGTAGTAATGCTTGCTATTCCTATTATAAGACAGACTGATAATATTAATTTCTTCATTTATTCCACTTCCTCAATGACTTCTTCATATTCTACAGGTATGCTGTTATGAAAATCTTCATATTCTTTATTGAGAATGTGTACTCGCCATAATGAAGCAGCAAGAATTGCGACAGTTATGATGATACAGCATAATTTTATCAATTTTTTATAATTAAGTTTTTTTAAGAGATATTGAGTATCCACTTCCTGATAATATGTAGAGATTATATCGGTAGGTTCACCAATTTCCTCTACTATATTTTCATAACTATAGTCATCGAGTCCTTTAATTTCGTTTTCAATTCCCTTGATAAATTGACGTTCATTCTTTCCATAGATAGGAAATAACCTTCTAAGGTTATTTAGATATCTTTTACTGTCTTTCATGATTATGTCCTCCAAACAATTTATCTAAAAATCTAACTAGAGCATAATATTTTATTATTCCTTTTTCAGCTAGTTATGATCTTTATCTTTTAAGTGATAATAGATACGTATTTTGTTGTTTACTATCTTTTGGTAACTAGAAATATATTCATTATTAAAAGCTTATGTATAAAGGGATAAATAGTTCTTGATTTAAGAGCAATTCTTCAATATGTGACGCAAGTTACATATTTAGTCATTTCATATATATATCCATCCTTGTCATTTAAGACACATAAAACAATTTAAATCAAATTAAAAATAATGAGAATTTTATTTCATAAATACTATCACTATCATTAATATAACAATAATTATTATAAAAAATCAATAGGTGAATTGAAAAGTTAAATTCCAGTTTGTAGAATTAAATTCCACTATAGCTAAAATAGTGGAATTTTGTTTTACAAAAAGTATGAAAAGGTGTCATTAACGATTGTTTTTAATGATTTATCTGT
>JAXJVS010000007.1:0-16418 GCA_036308445.1 Bacilli bacterium
ATCTTAGGAAAATATGGTGTTTCATCTTCTACAAAAGCTGGTGAATAAAAAATACCAATTCCCCATTCATCTTCTCTTTCAAGATTATACAATTCTTCTATCAAACTTTCATCAATATTACGAGAAACTTCAAACTCAGGTGCTATTAATACTGGAAATTCTATGACTTCTACTACTAGTTCATTATCAAGTGAATTCAAAGAATATGTTTTCTTACCATCAATACTATCAAAATCCAAATCTATAATAGACTGATAATGCTTCATAACAAATGTTAATACTTCTATTAACAATTGACATTCTTCTTCATTAACTAAACGCATCGGTTGACCAATATTGAATCTTACAGCTATACAATCATCATCTATTTCATATTCAAAAATTCTTCCTGAAGTATCATACTGACTCATGACTTTACCATCTTTACAATCTATTTTTAAACATGACAAATGAAATGGTAAATCTGGCTGTTCAACCAATAGACTATCATTTTCCGCTAACATCTGGCTAGATAAATCTTCTATAGTTTCATACACAACTAAGCCATATTCTATTTGAGCATTTCCTAAAATCGATAAATAAACATCCTTTTGAGCTAATTTTATTTGAAAAACATCTCTACTATCCACATAATCCCAAAGCTTTAAAGTGGAAAATTTATGTATTAAATCTAATAACAATTGATAATTTTGCATATTACTTCTCCTTTTTCTATATCTTATCATATATTTATATTTTATGTTTCATTTTTTGAAATTATTGTGTATTTTTAAGTTTTTCATATAAAATATCTTCATATTAAAATTTGGAGGAAATTCATGAAAGATTTAAAAAAATATATTGCTTTAGTTATCTTTGTATCATTAAATGGAGCAGCTTGTGCCTTAGCTTTAAAAGCAGCTATTGGTGTTGGAGCATGGGACGCTTTTACACAAACAATGTCCAAGATATTTAATATTAAAGTCGGAACTATGGGGATTATTTTAAACTGTTCTTGTATTTTAGGACAAATGATCTTATTAAAGAAAGATTTTAAGCCTATTCAGTTATTACAAGCTGTTGTAAGCATTGTTTTAGGAATTGTTGTTAATTTTATGTTATATGATGTTTATACTTTTACTATAACTGCATATTGGCAAAGTATTGTATTCATTATTTTAGCCTATATTCTTATGGCTATTTTAGTTGGAGCTGTAATGACTCTAGACATTGTTACATTTTCCTTAGAAGGCTTTTGTTTAGCATTAGAAAAAGTCTTACCCTTAGGTTTTGCACAGATTAGACAAGCAGTAGATGTTATTTGTATTATTCTTTGTATTATCATTTCATTTATTTTACCTATTCCCTTATCGATTAGAGAAGGAACTGTTATTGGTATGATTATTTTTGCTCCTTTAATGGGATATTTCATGAAAATAGAGAAACAATTATTTTTAAAATGGGACTTGATAGAAAAATAAGTTTTGCATTATTTCATGAAAATGATATAATGAATTCATTCATAGGAGGGGAAATATGAATAGAGAACGCTTTGCACTTAATAATCAAGAAACTTATTTTCTAAGTGTCTATAGAGAAGAAAATAAAAAATTTGATTATTATACTCTAGATTTAGATAATACATCATATACTATCTCTAGTGAACAAATGGAAGTATTATACAAGTATATTCATAATATGTATAATGAATATACAATGCTTAGAGACTTCAAAGCATATTTTAAGGATTTCAATCATCAGGATTTCCTTGATGATTTAAAAAGATTAAAAATAGACATCCAGACGAAATAGTCAGATGTCTATTTTTATTATTTCTTAGCTAACTTATTCAATGCGTCTTTAGCAGCCTGCTGTTCAGCTTTTTTCTTACTTGTACCTTTTCCTATTCCTAGCTTCATATCATCCATAACAACAGCCATTTCAAACTCTGGTGCATTCGCTGGTCCACTAGCACTAATAAGTTCATATGTAACAGTTTTTCTTTGATCAGCCTGAATCAATTCCTGTAATGTTGTCTTATAATCAGTAATATCATCATAATCTAAATCATTAACATGCTTATAGATTGTTTCTTCTAAAATATTAAGAACTCTATCTTTACCACAATCCAAATAAATAGCACCTACAAAAGATTCAAAAACATTTGCAAGTACACTATCCCTATCTCTTCCACCACTCTTTTCTTCTCCAACACCTAAGTACAATAATTCACCAAGTCCTAATTCTCTAGCAAATCTAGCTAAAGATTCTTCTCTTACCAACTTAGAACGTAATTGAGTCAATGTTCCTTCAGGAACATCGGGAAATTGTTTAAACAAGAATTCAGAAACATATAGCTGTAATACAGCATCTCCCATAAATTCTAATCTTTCATAGTTTTTTCTCTTACGATGAGCTTCATTAGCATAAGAAGCATGGGTAAATGCTTCTTTATATAATGAAATATTATTAAAAGGGATATTTTCTTTTTGTAAAAAATCTAAGATTTTCATTTTAATCCTTCCTTCATTTTATTAACTACATCTTGTTCTACCATCTTTAAAGCTAATTCCATTGCATTTAAGAATGCCACATCATCACTAGCACCATGTGCTTTAACAACAGCTTTTTCAAATCCCATCATTAAAGCGCCACCAACAGATTTATAATCAAACTTAGCTTTTAACGCTCTTAAAGAATCCATTGCAAATAGAGCACCAATCTTACCTTTAAGAGAAGACATCATAGATTCCTTAACAGAATTCATTAAAATACCAGCAACACCTTCTGTAGTCTTTAATGCAATATTACCACTAAATCCATCAGTAACAACAACATCTACATCACCCATTAACATATCTCTACCTTCGATATTACCAACAAAGTTAATTTTATCATTAGTTTTTAATAATTGATATGCTTCTTTATGCATATCATTACCTTTCTTTTCTTCAGTACCAATGTTTAATAAAGCAACTTTAGGATTATCAATACCTCTTACTTCTTTAGCATAAACACTACCCATTACAGCAAAATCATTTAAATGTTGAGCTGTATTTTCAGCATTAGCACCAACATCTAACATTCCTACACCCTTATTATTATAGGTTGGAACCATTGCCATTAAACAAGATTTTTCTACTCCTTCAATACGTTTTAAAAATAACATTGCACAAGTATAGAAAGAACCAGTAGAGCCACAAGATACAACTGCATCTACTTTATCTTCTTTTGCTAGCATAACAGCTTTAACCATACTTGATTCTTTTTTTCTTCTAACTGCTAAAATACCTTCATCCATTGCTAATACATCTCTAGCATCAATAATATGTATATTTTCAATATTTTCTAATTTTGTTAATTCTTCTTTTTTTCCAGTAACATGTAATTCTACATCTTTATGCTTTTTATTGAAATTCAAGCATGCATCTACAACTATAGAACTTCCTAAATCTCCACTCATTGCATCAATTGCTAATTTTTTCATAATTTCCACCTCTTTAATAATATAACATAATTAATCAATATATTCATTATGTGATTGTAATTCTTTTTTTATATTTTCAATAATTGTTTTATAGCTACCATCTTGACTATATCGTTCTATCATCAATATAGCATCATCTCTAGCGATCTCTAATAAATCATAATCTTTAAACACATCAGCTATTACAAAAGTCGGCAAACCACTCTGTCTTTGACCTAATATTTCACCAGGACCTCTCATCTTTAAATCATAATAAGATATTTCAAAACCATCATCACTTTCTTCTAGATGTTTTAGTCTATCAATTGCTTCTTCATTTGTAGCATCAGACAATAAATAACAATAACTTTGAACATTACCCCTACCTACTCTACCACGCAATTGATGTAATTGACTCATACCAAATCTTTCAGCATTATAAATAACCATCATATTTGCATTCTTAACATCTACTCCTACTTCCACAACTGTAGTAGATACAAGAATCTGAATTTTATTAGAAGCAAAGTCATTCATGACTTTATCTTTCTCTTCATCTTTCATCTGACCATGTAATAATCCTACATGATAATAATCTTTAAAATAATCATGCATTGCTGAAGCTATCTGAGAAGCATTTTTCGCATTCATATTTTCGCTCTCATCAACCAAAGGACAAATGACATAACATTGACCACCTTGAGATAAATACTCCTTCAGATGGCTTAAAATAGGCTTCATGCTGGTTGTATTAATATATCTAGTTATCGTTTTTACTCTACCCTTAGGTTTAGTATGAATTGTTGATACTTCCATATCACCATACATAGAAATAGCTAATGTTCTAGGAATAGGGGTAGCACTCATAATTAGAAAATCTACCTGTTTTCCTTTATCTTTTAAAGCTTTTCTCTGTTCTACTCCAAAACGATGCTGTTCATCAGTAATCACAAAACCTAATTTTTTATATTTAACCTTATTTTGAAATAAAGCATGAGTACCAATGACAATATCTATATCCTGATTCAATATTTTATCATATAACTCTTCTTTTTCTTTTAAAGATAAACTTCCTGTTAAAAGAGCCAAAGAGACATCAGTATCCTTATAAATATTTTTCAATGTTTCATAATGTTGTCTAGCTAGTATCTCAGTAGGAGCCATCAAAGCACTCTGATAACCTGCCAAATAAGAAGCATATAATCCGATAGCACTAACAACAGTCTTACCACTTCCTACATCTCCCTGTAAAAAACGATACATCATATGAGGACTTCTTAAATCTTTAATTATATCTTTGACTGCAGTTTGCTGATCTTCAGTTAATTTAAATGGCAATGATGCAATTAATTGATTTAATCTTTTTACATCAAACGTTTTAGAAATTCCTGTCTCTTTCATTCTTTGAGATTTTACAAACTGCATAGTTAATTGAAATCTTAAGAACTCTTCATATTTAAGATATCTTAAACCATGTTTAATATCTTCTTTATTCTTAGGAAAATGTACATTTTTTAATGCTAATTCTTTATGAATAAGATTATGTTTAATTCTTAATTCTTCTGGTACAGTGTCTAATATTTGATTGTTTTTATACTTTAAAGCTTTTAATACATAACCTTGAAAAGATTTAGTAGTTATATCTTTTAAAGAATAAACAGGTACAATACCACTCATCTCATTTAATGGTTTTAACTTAATATCACTAGCTGTAATTCGATTGTTTCTACATTTACCAATGATAGTAACCACTGTACCAATCATTAAATGACTTCTTAAAAAATGACGATTAAAGATTGTAACATTATATACTTCATCTTGACTCTCTATTGAAAAAGACATTCTGCTCATCTTTCCTTTAAAAAAAACTTTACAGTTATCTATGACCTTCCCTTCAATAATGATTTTATCACTATGTTCATCGGGTTTTGTCTCTTCAATAATCTCATATCGATAAGGATAATGTTTTAATAAATCATCAACAGTAAAAATATGCATCTGATTTAATAATTCGATACGATTCTGAGCTATCTTCAGTTTTTTTAAATCTTCACACATATTCATCACCGAGATTATTTTAATACAAAAAATTCAAAAAAGATAGTTATATTATACAAATAACATTAATAAGATAGTCATCATACAAACTGCTACAATAATACTTATAGAATTAGCAGCTGCACTCAAATCCCCTTTATAACCAATTTTCTTACAAAACACTGGAGATACAGTTGAAATAGGACCACATATAGCCAATACTAATATTTCTTTAGCAAGATTAGGTATTGGTAATATTAAGAAAATAAAACCTACCATGATAATAAAACCAATAAATCTTAAAGAAATGATTTTAAATACCCCTTTTATCTCTTGTGCAGGTATTTTTATCTCTAACAAAATTCCTATCATCAGCATTGCTAAAAATGCATTACCAGCACCAATAGTAGAAGCTATAGCAAGTACTGGTGTAGGTACACTAAGCTTAAAGATTGCTAAAACAAATACTAGCAAATAAACATCAAAAGGAATAGAAGAAAACAATTTTTTCAAAGTCTGTTTTAAATCAAAATGAGTTTGGCCACTGGCTACTCCATCTGCAATCGCATAAGTTATACCCAATCCCATCAAAGCATTACCAATATCAAAAGCACATAAATAAGCAACTCCAGCTCCAGGAAAAAAAGTCGTCACAAAGGGCAAGACAAAATTTCCAACGTTAAAGCCTGAACAATTAATCATATAAGTGCCTTTAATAATAGAGCTTTCTTTTTGGGCAGCAATACATCCCACAAGAATCATAAAACTATTTGTTAATATACCACATATCAACAATAAAATAATTGTAGAATCAACACTTATACCATTAGCACTAGTAAGTAAAGCACAAGGTAATGTTACATTCATAATAATAGTTGCTAAAACATCAGCATCTTTTTTCTTTAATACTTTTAATTTTTTCAAACTAAATCCAATGCATATAATGATTATAAAAGTTAAGGATTTTATAAATACATCAAACATATCATCACTCCCAAAAAATATCTTAACATATAATTTCAAACATACTCATTTTTTTCACAAAATAAAAAGGGATTTCTCCCTTTCTTATTTTGCTAATGACTTAGTTTCAATTTCATTGATAAGCATTTCTACAAATTCATCTACAGATACTGTAGTTTGTTTTTGTTGACCATATTGACGATATGTAACAGTTCTTTCTTCTCTTTCCTTATCTCCTAATACTAATTGATAAGGAATTTTCTTCATTTGAGCTTCTCTAATACGATATCCAAGTTTTTCTTCTCTATCATCTAACTCTACACGAATACCTTTATCTTCTAATAATTTATAAATTTCCTTAGAATATTCTAAATGATATTCATTCTTAACTGGTATGACTTTAACTTGAGTAGGAGCTAACCAAGTTGGGAATGCTCCTGCAAAATGTTCAATTAAGATACCAATAAATCTTTCAATTGATCCAAAGATTACACGATGTAACATTACCGGTCTTACTTTTTCACCATTCTTATCTACATAAGTTAAATCAAATCTTTCTGGTAAGTTCATATCTAATTGAATTGTACCACATTGCCATACTCTTCCTAAAGAATCTCTAACATGGAAGTCTAATTTAGGACCATAGAATGCTCCATCACCAGGATTAATTTGATAATCTTTACCTGCTGCCTTACATGCAGCAGCTAAAGCAGCTTCACTCTTTTCCCAAATTTCAATATCACCAATAAATTTTTCTTCTGGACGAGTAGATAATTCGATATCATAAGGTAAACCTAGATTACCATAAACTCTATCAATAAATGCAATTAATCTTACAACTTCACTTTCAATCTGATCTGGAGTCATAAAAATATGAGCATCATCTTGAGTAAAAGTACGAACTCTAAATAAACCATTTAAAGCTCCACTAGCTTCATGTCTATGCACTTGACCTAATTCACCCATACGTAATGGTAAATCTTTATAAGAATGTAAACCATTCTTATAAACTAACATGCTTCCTGGACAGTTCATAGGTTTAATCGCAAATTCTCTATCATCCACATATGAAGTATACATATTTTCTTTATAGTTATACCAGTGTCCTGATATTTCCCATAATTCTTTAGACATCATAATAGGAGTTTTAATAAATTCATATCCTTCTTTTTTATGTTCTTCATACCAATAGTTTTCTAATACATTTCTAAGTAGCATACCATGTGGTAAAAAGAAAGGCATACCAGGAGCATACTCACTCATCATAAATAAATCTAATTCTTTTCCTAATTTTTTATGATCTCTTTTCTTAGCTTCTTCTAATAAATCTAAATGTTCTTGTAATTCTTCTGGTGTTTCAAAACATACACCATAGATTCTTTGTAATACTTTATTATCTTTGTCACCTTTCCAGTATGCACCAGAGTGTTTTAATAATTTAAAATTCTTACATTTTTTAACTGTTTCAACATGAGGACCTCTACATAAATCAACAAAATCCCCTTGTCTATAACAAGTAATATTTCCATCTTCTAATCCTGCAATTAAATCTAATTTATAAGGATCATCTTTAAACATTTCTAAAGCTTCTTCTTTACTAATTTCTTCTCTTACAATTCTTTTACCATCCTTACAGATTTTTTTCATTTCTTTTTCAATCTTTGGTAAATCATCATCAGTAATAACATCATCCCCTAAATCAATATCATAGTAGAATCCTTCAGTAACAACAGGTCCTACCCAGAACTTAGCATGTGGATATAAATGTTTAACAGCTTGTGCTAATACATGGGCACATGAATGATTTAAAGTATTTAATGCTTCTTCTTTTTTAAAATCTCTCATCTTTATTCCTCCTATAAAAAAGAGATTTCATCCAAAGGACGAAATCTCGTGGTACCACCTTAATTCATTATCTTACGATAACCTCTTTATCTTAACGCGATGAACGACAATCTCTTTCGAGTGTAGCTATTAGGGAGTACTTTTATAACTATTGAAAAACTTTCACCAACCGTTTTCTCTCTAAACAAATCACTATAAAAACATATCCTAAATCATTGCTTGTAGAAATATTTTACAACTTTTTATCCAAAAGTCAATAATAAAACATTTCTTTTATAAAGATAATAAACCTATATATTCTTCATTAGAAATTTAAAATTATCATTGCTTTATCTCCAGCTATGTTCTTGTCATTTTGTATTTATCTTCTCGTAATGTTAATTTCTTATCCTTGAGTATAATCATTACACTATCTTTATCATTTATCTTAGCCTACCTGAGGAAATCTTTTGATATAGGTAATTTCTTCATAACACGTATTCAAAATCACTTTAAAACCTGGTTTACTTTTTATTAAAAATACTTCTTCTTTTTAAACCAGTAAATACACCCTAAAACAATGACTACACTTATAATAATTAAAATATAATAACTATACGGATAATCCAATTCTGGCATATATACAAAATTCATCCCATACCATCCCGTAATTAAAGTTAAAGGCATAAATATAGTTGTTACAACAGTGAATAACTGCATTGTCTGGTTCATTGAATAATCTATCTTTGATTGATGTACTTCTCTTGATTGTATTGCTAATTCTTGTAAAATAGCAATATTATGAGATAAACGTAGAATTCTTTGAATATATATCTCAATATATTTTAAATCATCTTGATTAAAAAAATGATGATAATTCATCTGGAGTTCTTCTCCTATACTTACTATATTTTCATAATAATTTCTAAGTAATATTAATTCTTTATTGATTTGTTTAAGTTTATTAGTAAAAACAATAGAACTTTCTTTTGAATTATATTGTTCTAGTTCATCTATTTCTTCCTGTAATCTTTCTAAATATTGATAATCATTAATAATCAAACCATTTAAAAATAAATAAACAACTCTTGCAAGAGAAATATGAGTTTCTTCAATGTATTCATAGGTTTCATTAAACACTTTATAAATATGTTCATCATCATCTTCAATGACCATAATTAAGAATATATTTTTAAAAACAAAAAAACCAAAAACATCTTTTTTTAAAAATATATTCTTAGAGTTAATTAAACTCATAATGCCAAAGAAATAATCTTTATGTGGTAAAACTATATTCTGATTCAAATAATTCATATCTTTACAACGTTCAATACTTGAATATTCAATACCAAATTTTTTAAAATCTCTTTCTAACTCTTCTAATGTTAGAATACCAAAATAAAGATTTTCATCTAATATCTTATGAACTTCCTCTTTTTTATTACTGATTTTATAAATCATTTTATCACTCCCAAAGAAAAAAGAGGAATCCTCCTCTTATTTTTTAGTTTCAATTAAAGTTAATAAGTCTTTTACAGTTTTAATTTGAAGTAATTCTTCATCTTCAAATTGAACACCAATTTCTTCTTCCATTTCAAAAACCAAATCTACTAAATCTAAAGAATCTAATCCTAAATCTTTAAAAGAAGTATCAGGGGTAAATTCCTTCCCTACTAATTTCCCATCTAATCTAGCCTTAATACGATCAAAGTATTCCATATTTTCTCACCTCTTATACAATTATATAGTAAAAAAATAAAAATTACAATCATTTAGAAAGCATCGCATCATCATAATACAAAAAAAACTCTTCAATCGCACGATGCTTTAATCGATAATAAGTTGATCTCGCATAATAATGATGCCACCATCCTTTTTCTTCTAAATCTAAGTATTCCTTTTGAAGAATAAGTAAACTATCTGGTGAAACTTTTTGATGAATTCTATCAACCATTTCTATCAATAATTCAAAGTTTCTTTTTTTCTCAATTCTTTTCAACAAATAATTTTGAGCATATGGTTTTGTTTTTTCTTGAATAAGATTTTGTGATTGAGGATATGGATTAAAATAAGTATCCATTAATTCTAACTGTAACTTAGCTTTACGATAAGATGTATAAATATGTTTTAATAACTTATCTTTTTCTTTAAAATTTAATATATCAACATTCATAAAAAAGTCCTCCTATTATAATATTCTCTTGAAAGGAGCACTTTTTCTTTTTTAAATTGTAAAATTTTCTATTATTTCATCTATTTCATCAATTGTTAGTCCAATATTTAATAAATATTCCTTAGCACTACCATAATGCTCTCTTAAATAATCAAGCATAGCCATCATATATCTAGGAGAAGAACGTAAATAGTCTTCAGTCCCATCTTTCATCATGGCTTTTAGTGATTCATTAATTTCATAATTATTTTCATAAGATTCACTATAATCTTTTACTATATCATAATCATGACAACCAGCTAATTCTAATAATAAGCCAGAAACAATACCAGTTCTATCTTTACCAGCAGAACAATGAAATAACACTGCATCATAAGGATATTGTAAAAATAATTTAAATACTTCTTTGATACTTTCCTTCATAGCTTCTAAAGTATAAATATAAACACCACTTAAATCCTTATAATTCTTTACTTCCTCTGGTACAACACTAATATTATCCCCATGAAATAAATTCACTTCATAATATTCAATATCTTTATATCCTTTTAAACGACTAGGCTGATTCTTTTTCTCAAAAACACTTCTTAAATCAATAGTAGCTCTAATACCATATTCATATAGTTTTTCTAAGTCTTCATCACTAGCATTTGCAGGTGATGAAGCTCTAATATAATGATGAGCTTTAGTATAAGTCCCTTGTTGAGTTTCATACCCACCTAAATCTCTTGTATTACTCATTTTATCTAAAGAAATTAATCTTTCTTCTCTTGTCATATACAACATTATTTTCACCTCTTTTTTATTTTATAAAAAAAGTCTCTTGATTACAAGAAACTTTATTCTTCAAACTCTCTTACCCTTAGTTTAACTCCTAATTCATCACAGATCTTTTGACATTTTTTAATCTTTTCTTCACCTATTATATCTACAACAGTTAATACTACATAAGGTACATACTCTTTACATAGAGATGCAAATTCTAACATCTTTGAATATGACTCTATACCAAATTTATTTCTCGTTAATTCATAATATTCCTTTTCATCAGGAGCATTCAAGCTAATAGAAACAGTATCAATTCTCCCTTTTAATAAAGGTGTAATATCACGATCATGAATTAAATTCCCTAAACCATTAGTATTTATTCTAATAGGTAAATCTCGACGATATAGCTTTAAAATACCAGCAACTTGAACAATATCATCAATTCTCTCTGTAGGTTCACCAAATCCACAAAAAACAACTTCTTTAAAATCATCTAAATCATATTTTTGGAATTCTTTAATCACTTCTTCTGCTGTAGGTTCTTGTTTTAGCCATAAAGTATTAGATTCAGTCATTTCTTTTGTTTGTCTTAAACAAAAAGTACAAGCACAAGGACAACGATTTGTCATATTTACATATACACTTATTCCTTCCTGACTTTCTAAACAACCTATATCTATATAACTATTTTTATGTAAAGTATATAAAATCATAAATCTTCTCCTAACTCATATAAATATTCTTCAAAACATAAACCATGATAATATGGTACATTTAATTCTTCACAATAAACAATACATTTAGAAGCAAACTCCGTTGCTTTTTTTACACTAGAATAAAAATCCATACCATTCAAATAACTCCCTGCAATAACTGCAGAAATAACATCTCCAGTACCACAACGATCTTTTCCAATACGATCAACCATGATAACTGAGTATTCTTCATCTTTATTATAAATAAAATTCAATATCTGTTTATCATCATAAGGTATCCCCGTAACAACTATATGTTTAGGACCTTGGGCTGAAAGCTCTTCGCACATTTCTTTTAACTGAGCAAAAGTTGGCAATCTCTCAGGATATTCTCTATCTACTAATGTTACTAATTCAGTAAGATTAGGAGTCATAATATCAGCATAGTGTACCAGTTCCTTCATCTTATCACACATTTCTTTAGTATAAGTAGCATATAACTTACCATGATCTCCCATGACAGGATCAACTAATACAAATGCTTTTCCTTTTTTAAAATGTTTAATAAAATCAATAACAATATCCACCTGTTCTTTTGATCCTAAAAAACCTGTTGCGATAGCATCAACTTCTAAATGAATATCTTTATAGGTTTGAATATAATTATTCATCTTCGGTGTATAATCATCAAAATAAAAAACTGGAAATTGTGTATGTGTTGATAGTATTGCAGTAGGAATAGTAACAGCTTGTATTTTCATTGCTGAAACGATAGGTGCCATAACTGCAACAGAACATCTACCAAAACCAGTGACATCATTAATCAAGGCTATTCTCTTCTGTCTCCCCATAATATACCTCCATTGTCCTTGATATTCTAACATAATATCAATATCAAAAAAAGGGACAGTACATAAAGAAAAGAAAGTGTCAATGACCTAACATAATCTTCACTTTCTTACCTTCTTCTATTTTTTCATTTACTCTTGGAAGCTGATCAATAACTTTATCACCTTCACCTAAGAATTCAAAACCATAATTATCACTCTTAACTTCACTTTTCTTTAAACCAACATAATTATCAACTTTATAAGTTTTAACATCAGTCCATACATAAGCCTTTTCTTTTTGTTCAGTTACTCTTTCTATTCCCATTGCCGGTAATATATCACTAAACATCTTTCGGGCAATAGGAGCAACTGTTGTTCCTCCATATTGAACACAGTTCTTTGGATTATCCATCGCAATATATAATACAATCTTTGGATTATCTATGGGTGCTACACCAATAAAAGATAAGATATAACCATTACCTGAATAAGTACCATTAACTGCTTTTTGAGCAGTACCAGTCTTACCACCTATACGATATCCCTCAATGTAAGCATTTTTACCTCCCCCATTCGTAACAACACCTTCCAAAGCATCTCTAACTTTAATAGAAGTTTCTTCACTAATGATTTGTTGAATTAACTTCTTTTCTTTTTTATATACAACTTCTTTTGTCTTAGGATTAATGATTTCATCCACAATATAAGGTTCATACAAATATCCTCCATTAACACATGCACATACAGCTCTTACAAGCTGTATTGGTGTTACTGATATTCCTTGTCCAAAAGCAACAGTCGCCTGTTCTACATCATTGAAATTATCATAAGAAAACATAATTCCACTAGATTCACCAATCATATCAACATTAGTCTTTTCAGTTAGACCAAAATTTTGAACATACTGATATAACTTATCCTTCCCAAGTCTTCTACCAATTTCTACAAATCCAGGGTTAGAGGAATTTTGAAGAACTTCTCTAAAAGTCTGTAGTCCATGTCCTCCTTTTTTCCATGATTTAATTCTTACTCCATTTACAATTTCGTATCCTTTATCAAAATAAGTATCATTATCCATATCAAACAGTTTTTCATTTAAAGCGCTTGAAAAAGTAATAATCTTAAAAGTAGAACCGGGTTCATATGTTTTCCAGATTGGAAGATTACGATTATAAATCTCACTATCAGCATTCTTATAATCGTTAGGATCATAATCAGGTTTAGAAGCTATTCCTAATATTGCTCCGGTATTAGGATCCATCGCTAAAGCAAGAATAGAATCTGGATTATAAGTTGCATATGCATTATTTAATTCTCTCTCTATTACATCCTGAATTTCTGTATTTACTGTCAGTTTCATATCAAAACCTGAAGTAGGATAATTATACTCGGCAGGATAAATATTTAAATTTTGACTTTTGGCATTCATATAATAATTAATACTGCCATTTGTCCCGGTTAAATACTCATCATATTTTAACTCTAGTCCTGTTAACCCTTGATTATCTATTCCAACAAACCCTAAAGTCTGGGCTAAATAATTTTTTTTGGGATAATACCTCAAAGTATCCTGAACCAAATAAACTCCAGGTAATTTCAATTTAGAAATAGCATATGCTTTTTCATCACTAATCTGTCTTCCTTCTGGTTGAAGTCTTTCTACTGACACTTTCTTTTTGACTTTCTCTAACATTGTTTCTTCATCACATTCTAATATTTTTGCAAGATGATAAGCAGTATTAATATAATCTTTCACTTGACTGGGTACAACTATAACTGATGAAGTCGTAAGATTATCCACTAATACTTCACCATCATTATCATATATCTTTCCTCTTGAAGCCTCTAACGTAAACCCTCTTTGCCATGATTCTGTTGCTTTTGTCGTTAATGATTTATAAGAAACTAACTGGGAATATCCTAATCTTAAAATAATTGCTAAAATAATCAACAATAGTATTCTTTGTATCCATTTCATTTTATGTAATGTTGTTTCAAATATCATCATATCACCACTACATTATATTAAAAATAAAAAGTAGTATTCCTAAGAATACTACTTTTTATAATTAATCTTATATACAAGAACATACATAATTATTGATAAAATTGATGCTCCAACAGCATCTAAAATAGAATGCTGTTTAATTAACATCGTTGATAAAGTAATAAGTACAGCACTGATAATAGCAATTACTTTTACTAGTTTTGGATGTTTAAAACCAGGATATTTGCATAATGCAATCGCACAGCCAATAGAATTATAAACATGAATACTAGGAAAAACATTCTGACATTTATCAGCTGAATAGATAAAATCAATAAAAAAAGCACTCATTGAATCAGCGTTCCATTCAACAGGACGATGATCAAACGTTGTAGGAAAAACTGTAAAGATAACTAAACATATAGTCATTCCAATAAATAAAAATGCAACATTTTTATAAAATTCACTCTTGTCTTTAAAAAAGAAATAAACAACAGTTCCTACTATAAATAAATACCAATAAATATATGGCCAGATAAATAGTGGCACAAAAGGAAGACTAGCATCTACAGATATATAAATATCTGTAAATGCTAGTGTGTGACTTATTTGTTGGAGTCCAAAATACCAGATGAGATAAGGTATCATGTAAATAAAGACCCAGGCATGTTTATATTTTTTTAATAAATCTTTCATTAATTAAATCCAAATATTTTTTGAGAGATCCCATATCCCTTAACAATCAATTTTTGACCAGTAGGACTTCTAAGCTGCATAGCACTACCTAATAAAGTATGTTTAACAGCTTTATAAAGTTCTGGTTTCGTATCTTTTAAATATTGCCATAATTCATCACGTTTTGCTAAATTTTCTTCTGTTCCTGATTTTACACATAAAACTGTAGAAACAGTTGTAAGCATAGTTAAGTATTTAATCATATAGTTTCTAAGCTTTCTACTTTTAATATCCATAACATCACAGCTATCAATCATAATTTTATTGACTCTTAATTGCTGATCAATGCGAGAAATCATAATTTGTTCATTTACTGATTGATCTTCTCTACCAATATAATAACGATATAAATCAATATCTAGATAATATAAAGTATTTACGTATGGTAATGGTTCATAGACAAATAAATTATCTACATAGAATGTGTGTTTAGGTAACTGTAAATTACAATTTCTAAGTAATTGTGTACGATAAATAACTGAATGCATTAATAAATTCTGATGTGGATAGAAATATTTCACATCATACCATCTAAAGATTTTATTTATTGGAAAAGCATTTGTATATTTAATAACACTTGATTTATTAGCACTTGGTTTTTCATATACATAATTAGCAATCATCATATCAAGATTTTCACCTTTATTATGTAATTCTTTCAATGTTTCAACAACTTTAACTAAAGCAGCTTTATCAAACCAATCATCACTATCTAAAACTTTAAAATACAATCCAGTAGCATTTTTTAATCCAGTATTAACAGCTTCACCATGTCCACCATTTTGCTGGTAAACATATTTTACTGTTTCTGGATATTTAGCTGCATATTCTTGACCAATTCTATCTGTTTCATCCTTAGATCCATCATTAACAATAATAATTTCTACATCTTCTTTACAAATCAAAACTGATTCAATAGCATTAGCCATATAATCCATTGAATTATAACATGGAATAGCGA
>JAXJVS010000008.1:0-17080 GCA_036308445.1 Bacilli bacterium
ATCAAATGAAATGGGTACAAGAAATGAATAATATTCAAAACTGTGTTGAAGAAATAGTCAATTATCAAGTTGTTTTTAATTAATAAATTTGTATAATATGATTCATTTCAAAACAATTTTATTCTTTTTTTTATGAATGACAGCAAATAAGAGATTATCCTATTTTTTAGATATTAATACTTAATTTGATAAGAGTAAATAATAGGCGATGAAAAACATCGCCTGTTAATAATGATTATATTTTTATTAAAATATCTCTAATAAAAACCAAATTGCAAAAAAAATTGAAAAACTCCTTGTATGATTAATTGACCATTTATATTGATTATTAATATTATGTTTATTAAAAATCAAAGTAATCAAAAAAAATACAATAGCAATTAAAAGATTACACCATACAGATAAAGTGAATATATATTTTAATATGCAATAACTAATAAAAAGTATAAAAGATAATAAATCTAAATTATTTTCAGGTATTCCTAAAAACAATATAAACGGATAATTTCTTTGTTTTAAAAAACTTTGTAGCATAAAATATCACCTATTTGTAAGATACAGAATGATTTTGATTTAAAATAGTAGAACTTCCACATTTTACTAAGACATTAGTCCAATATTTATATTTCACTTTATGTGTTCCAGATGTATATTTAGAACCAGATCTATATTCAGTAATGGTAATTTTGATTGCTTTACCCCATAAATTACCTGAAATGAACGCACTAATTACAGCTGCAGCAAATGGAAAGTTACTAATAGCTGCTAATCCAGCTATTAATGCAGCTACAGTAGATGTTACACCACCAGGAATAGTGTATGTTGTTCTTTTTAAAACTTTGTTAGCGACTCTAGCAAAATCAATTGTAGATTCTTCAGATTCTTCAATTTGAATTTCGCAACCATTAATAGTGAGTTTACCTGTATCTTTATTGAAGATGGCTTCGGTAGTGACACCTTGTTCATCTGTTACTAATGATTTTGTTTCATTAGCTTCATTATTAATAGAAACTACATAGTCTGAACCATTGACATTAATAACTTGATTATCCAAATCGTATGAACTGTCTGATGATATAGCTCCTACATTTAATACAGAAACAAATCCTAAAGTAAAGACCGTTAAAGCAACAATAAATGATTTTAAATATTTATTTAACATATATAACCTCCTTAGTATTTTTAAAGAGTACTCTCAAGCAGGCATTTTAACATGTTTTATAAATATGTAAAGAATAAATTGACAAAAAAAGAGAATGCTCTTAAAATAAGATTACAATTTATATAAGGAGATGATAATGTGAATAAGAATGCTTATGATAATTTAGATATAATTAAGAAGACTATAGGTGATACAAAATATGTTTTAGATGACTCTAAACCATGTAATGGAATAAAAAAAGTTTTTTTTATTTGGTTGACATCATTTTTAGGAAGTAATTTATTAATGTTTATATATCTAAAGTTATCTCTGTATTTTGATTTTTTTGCTACTGATTTATATTACCAAATATATAGAATATCTAATATTGGACTTCTTTTTTTAGTGTTTGTAATATATCAGTTTTGTAGTTGTAAATTCTCAATGACTGTTAAAGAGAGAGATTTTTTAAAAGAATTCATGATTTATCCATTGTTTTTATCTTTTTTTAAAGCATTGAATTCTATTTCTTATTATATAAGTATTGACGTTATGGTGTTATTATATGATACTATACCATTTGATCTTATAATTACGTTTATGGCTATATATCATATATATAGATATTTTAACAAAAAACATTTTTTGCATTTATCACTTCTATTAATGATATTTATACTTGTATTTATATTTGTAAAATTTATTTCATTTAATATGTCAAATGTAAATATATTAATTGCCAATATTAATAATTTATTTGACATGCTAAATTTATATTCAACTTTACCAATTGTGTTGCTTGGTATCTCAGTTTACTTTATGAAGGAAAATCCATATGGATAAAAACATTCTTAATGTGTCAAAAATATTTGAATCTAAAATCAGAATTCAAATGATTGCTAGTTTAAGTGTTAGTGATTTAACATTTAATCAGTTAAAGAAAATCTGTCAGTGTACAAATGGTAATATGACAACACACACAACAAAATTATTAGAAAGTGGATATGTAATAAAGAAAAAAGAATTTGTTAAGGATAAACCACAAACAACTTATCATCTTACAGATTATGGAAGAAATGAATTTAATGAATATGTAAAAATTTTAAATAGTTTGGTTAGGGAGGATAATAGATGAAAAAGAAAATTTTAGTAATAATATGCATGATATTTATGATGTTAATCTTTAATTCAACTGACATAAAAGCTTTAAATGGATTGAGCTAATATTATGATATTATTTTATCGATAAATGAAGAATATAATGCTGAATTATATATTATGAATAAAAATGAGTTTTTAAATTCACCAATTAAAGATCAATTTAATTCAAATTATGACTTATACATAAACAATATTTTGAATACAGATATTGATAAATTTAGGAATGAATGCATGGATATAGTAGAATCAGAAATAGAAATAGAAGTATCGGCTATTAGTAATTCGCGCTCAACTTTGGCAACAAAAACAGTTGCATTTTATTCAGCACGTAATAGTATGACTTTAAAATATAAATATAGTGGATCAAAATTTGATACTTCTTATAAACCAACGGCAACTGTGAAGAAATTGAATAATACAAATTATTTTTCTATGACAAGTTATTCAGGAACTTTTAAGAATTCTAATAGTACTTATTCAGTAGTAGCAAAAGGGAAAATATATACTATTACAGGTGTAGCAACAAATAGATCTTTTACAGTTAATTTTAATTTGTAAAAATATAATTGATATTATTAAGGTATCAATCTCAAGAAAAGAAATGATACTATTTTAGTACAAAAAATCATTAAATTAAAATAATAGATGTAAATTTATTAAAAAATGTAATAAATAGAGTAAAAATAATGCCTATAAAATAAAGGCAATCATATGCTGGTAATTAATTATTGATACCATTAATATGATACCAATTTGATACCATTAACTTGTAAATGATGTAGAAATAGTATAAAATATATATGAAAAAGGACAGAAAATACGAATTTATTAAACAAATATGTTTAGTGAAATCGTGGATATGAAGAGTGGGAATAGTTAATCGTTGTTAGAGTGCAATCGATATATTAAAACAAGATATTATAAATAAATTTTATTAAATTGAATATACTATTAATATCAAGAGAATAGGCTTCTCTTGACTTACGCATGAAAATGTGCATAATTTACTTGAAGGTAGAAATACCAAAACAGTACGGCTCCTACCGCCATAAGTGTAGGGTGTTAAAGTTTGGAAGGATTTACGTCCTTCCTTTTATTTTAAGAAAGGCTGCGTGATATATGTGAAATTTTACACAACTGATATTGATTATATTAAATATCTCCATTCATTTGATAGTGAGGTATATTTCAATAAACAAAGATATGATTATGAAAATAAAGCATATATTGGAATAATAGTCTATGATAATAGTATCCCATATTTCGTTCCTTTAACATCAGCAAAGCCTAAACATTAAAAAAAGCGTTTTATTAATTATTTATTTATTGGATAATGAATAATTAATATATATATTTTTGGTTATAATATAATTGATTATGATATCTTAAAAATGTTAGATAATTTCATTGGAGCATAGAAAGGAGCTTTGATATGAAAACTATATATTATAATGGAATCATTAAAACGATGAATGAACATAACGATGTTGTAGAAGCAGTATGTATTGAAAACGGAAAAATTACTTATGTGGGTAGTATAAAAGAAGTCTTGAAACAAAAAAATGAAGATACACAATGTATTGATTTAAATAATAAAGTAATGCTTCCAGGATTAATTGATAGTCACAGTCATTTTGTTGGGGTTGCGAATAGTCTTTCACAATGTGATTTAAGTGATTGTAAATCTTTTTCAGATATTATCAATAAAATGAAAAAATTTATAAAAAATGAGTCTATCCAAGAAAATCAGTGGGTGTATGGGTGCAATTATGATCATAACTTTTTAGAGGAAAATACTCATCCGACTAAAGCGATTTTAGATCAGATCTCTACAGTTTATCCAGTAGTCATTGTACATGCTTCTAATCATATGGGGGTTGCTAACACAAAAGCTTTAGAAGTCTCACATATTGATAATAATATTGAAGACCCTGAAAGTGGCAAGTATGGTAGAGAAGATGGAAAATTAAACGGATATCTAGAAGAAAATGCTTTTATTAACTTTCAAAAAAATGCGCCAATGATTTCGGTTCAACAATTATTAAATTTGATGGCTAGAGCACAAGATATTTATGCGAGTTATGGAATCACTACCTTACAAGAGGGTATGGTAAATGATGAATTATGGGGATTGCTAAAATATGCATCTGATAGTGGATTATTTAAATTGGATGTTGTAGGTTATGTAGACTTAGCTAGCTCAAGACATATACTTTTAGATAATCCGGATTATGTGGGTAAGTATAAAAATCATTTAAGAATCGGTGGATATAAAATCTTTCTAGATGGCTCACCACAAGGAAAGACAGCATATTTGACATCTCCTTATGAGGGAGAAGAAAATTACTGTGGATATCCTACGCTTAGTGATCAGGAAGTTATTAACTTTTATCAACAAGCTAAAGATGATCATCAACAAATATTGGCCCATTGTAATGGGGATGGTGCTTGCGAGCAATTTATTCATGCAGGTGAAATTGTAGGACTAGGATATCGTCCAGTAATGATTCATGCGCAATTAGTAACTGAAAAACAACTACAACGTATGGCAAAAATTAAGATGATGCTTAGTTTCTTTGTGAGTCATACCTATTATTGGGGAGATATCCATATTAAAAATTTTGGATATGAACGTGCCAAAAATATATCACCTGTAAAAACAGCAATCAATTATAGTATTCCATATACATTCCATCAAGATAGTCCAGTGTTACCACCAAACTTGATGAAAGCTATGCAATGTGCTATGGAGCGAAAAACTAAATCTGGAATTTTATTAAACCAAGATGAATGTGTAAGCGAAGAAGAAGCACTAAGAGCTGTAACGATTAACGGCGCATTTCAATACTTTGAAGAAAATAAAAAAGGTAGTATTGAAGTAGGCAAAAATGCTGATTTAGTAATTATGAATAAAGATGGAGATGTTTTACATACCATTAAAGATGGGAATTGTATTTATAGCAAAAATCATTCTGAAATTAGTTCTTTATAGAAACAAATCTATAAACTGTCGAAAAAATCACATAGTTTTAGACATTTTTTTGAATTGTCAAAAGCAATATAAAAACTGTGTAAGTTAAAGCGCAACCACAAAATAATAAAGTGTATATAAAAATAAGAATCAAATTGCTACGATTAGTAGTTTGATTCTCACTTTGCTTTACAATTAGTTTGATATTCTTCACTCCAAGGTAAAAACATATCTAAACTTTCTGGATTGTTTATTAAATCTTGGCTTTTAAGTATTTAAATACAAAACATAGATATTTGTATGGATCTCATCCATTTGCTTTAGCCATCTCAATCATACTATAAGCAGCTGCACTTGCATCAGCTCCTTTTGGGCTTGCTGAAAACAGCCAATTTTTACGATTATGTTCTATAGCACATAATCGTAAAAGTCAGTTATATTCCTTTTCGTTATTGTCTTGCTATTTTATTGGCCGTTCTTGAAACATTAGCAATATTAGCGATTGTGATAGCACTCTGTTATTATGTTCCTTACTTTTATCTATTAGTATGGGTAACAGAAATAGCATGTGTTATTCGTATTATTTCTTCAAATGATAATCCAGATTATAAGATTCCTTGGCTTTTGTTTGTATTGATTTTGCCTATTACTGGTTTTATGTTATATTTTTTATTCTATTCTAGAATGTTTAAAAAGAAATATATTTGCCGTTTAAATAACATAAAAGATCATAGTTATAAACAAGATGATTCAGATACTTTTTACAGATTAAGAGAAGAAAATATAGTTGCTTATAATCAAGCACAATTGATTTGTAATATTTCAGAATCGCATCTATTTGTGAATACAAAACAACAATAGTTCTCTTTAGGTGAAAAAATGTATATAAGTATGTTAGAAGATTTAAAGAAAACTATAAAAGTTGCAGAGGATTATGTGTAGCAGTAGGAATTATAGTAATCATTTCCGTTATTGCAAGCGAAGAAACGGTTAATATAGTAAAAAATATATGAGAAAATTATTCTTGATGTAAAGGAAGTAGCTGAATCTCTAGAATAAACATTTAAAAACAATCAATAATTTAAACATGATAAAAATGCAATTCTAAAAATTGCATTTTTATTTTATGAGAGATTAGAAATATTCATAGATTTTTTAATAATTCAATAATAAAAAAAGAATGCAGACTATAACAATTAAAAATCTTTAATCGTCATAGTCTCTGTTCTAATTAGGATAGAAATTTATTATTGTCTCCACAATCTATAGAATAATAAGTTATATTCTTTTTGAAATCATCTTTTAATATTTTTTTTATATTATTTGAAATCCCAATAGCAGCAGTTGCAAAAATACCATCATATATAATAACATCTTTAAAAGGAATAAGATTCATCGGTGAAACATACGGCAAGGCTGACTTAGGAATAACTTCTTCAATTGTATTATGAAGTCCTTTAACTGCAAAGTTTCCATTTCTTCCTAATAAATAAGCAAAATCATTATCATATTCCATAATAATAAATGTATCACTTAGACTATATTTAAAGTTATGAACGAGTTGTAATTCTTCAATATTGAAATGATAAGGGTTCTTTTTAATGAATTCATCTATTATTTCTAGATGTTCAAATAAATAATCTCTTATCGGTACAACAAGTTCAGGTGGTAAGTTGGTTTGCTCATAGATTCTCTTTAATTTTGGTTGTAAGTGATATTTATTATTAGTATATTCTAATAAGCCAAAGAATATTTTAAAGAATAGAAAAGCATCTTTAGTTGTAACTTTTGCATTGTTTTCTTTTGGCTTTCTAGGATATTTTTTCAAAAATTGCTTTTCTGTTAAACCATGGAAAAGGGCAGAAGGAATATTCTTAGAAGATTTCTTGATTATTGGCAATAAGTCTTTTAATTCTTCTTCATAATAAGAATAATCAGATAAGAAATCTTTATCTATAATTGCTTGAATATGAGTATAAAGTAAAATCTTTTCTGTAATATCTTTTTGCAAATACCTTGGCAATACATTTATTCTGTCATATAATTCTTTGTTGGATTTGATGTTTAAATCAAAATTATTATGATAGATTGAAAATAATGCTTTTTTTGAAAGTATATGATTATTCTCTAACATATCATCAAAATGATGATATGCATTATACAAGTCTTTAAAATCAAATATAAAACGTTTATCTAGAATAAATCCATTGAATGATAAGCATTGATAATCATAAAATTGTAAGTAATAATCTATATCTGTAAAACTGGATATCGATGAATCATCAGGAAAATAATGATTTAAATAATACATTAAATGACCTATAGGCAATATACCATGAGCTTTAATTATTCCACCAATAATCATATCTTTTTCTTTTCTTGATTTAAGGACCTTTCTATCTATCATTAATATCTTTTTTTTAATAATTTCTTTGAATTCATCTAATATAACAATTTTTGATTCAAATAAATCATATGTAACTAAAAAACGATTACAAAGCTGTTTATAGATATCTTTTTCTTCCTCTAGATATAAATTATCTACTAAATGACATAATGGTTCATATTCATCATATGTAATTAAGTTTTCCAGTCTATTTTCTTTGATATAATTTAAAACGTCTAAGCACATTTTCTTTCTGGAAATTTTATCATAGTCTTTTGGATTACGTATAACATTAATATAATATTCATATATACTGTCTTTTCTAATCTCTTTACAAAATCTTTCTATATTCATTACTATCACCCTGCTTATTTATAGTATAGCATATTGTTTGGTAAATCCAATAGAAAATATAAAATCTTTATATGTAAAAAGAGAGTATGTTTTTGAATAAATCTTATTGTTTATTTATTACTTTTTATGCTTACTTGTCTGATAGGTAAATTTTATTTGTTGTAAAGATTGATTTCATAATAATTTTTATAACCTATACTAATGGATATGTCTTTGTTAGAATTCAATTGATAATTCATTATTTCAATAGAGATTCTTTTGATTTTAAATGAATAATCTGAAATAATCTGATTATCTTGGATGATCTCTATATCATTGATAGTATCATCATTAAGATGAAGTCCATCTTCGACATTATCAAATTCTAAAATAAGCATTAATCAAGGTAGGTGCATGAGCGTTAATATCATCATGATAAAGTAAAGATTTATAATTAATGCTAATCGTTTTCCTACTGGTTGCTTGTTTTGAGGATGAATATCTCATTTCATGCCATTTATTGATGATATAAGTAAATAATGTTTGATAAAGTTCAGGATTTTTTTATCAGACTCACCTTGTAACCAAATGATACCAGTAAGAATGTAAAGAACATTTTTTCTGCAATGGCATGCTAAAGAACTGTTGGAGCATTTTTATAACGTTGATCTATATTTGATGTGTTTTCAGATTTTATCATGATTTCTTGTTGTCGTTCTACTGTATAACCATTAAGCATAGCATCTATATATTTATCAGCAAATTGATCAATTATATAATTTTTAGGATGACTTTCAAACCATTTGTAATATGCTTCTAAAGCTAGATTTTCTATGGCTATTTGATAATCATCAAACCATTCTTGATCATTTCCTTCCCTTTCATCTTCACTCATCCAGACAGAAATAACAGGAGTACCCCAGCTGTAATCGATCATTCCGATAGGAGTATTCTGATGAATTGATATATCCTTCGCAAAATAATAAGCAACTGCACTGAAATATTCTAAATTATCTTTTGTCCATGTACGTCATTGTCCATTCTTTTCTAGAGAGTTAGCTTAAAGATGATTCATGTTATTTTTGAAATATCATTATATTTAGGATTATAAATATTAAATATAGAAATGATGTCTGTACTTTTTTGATTGTCATAAATAAGTTAGAATGGTATAATCTCTATTATTAAAAGATATAGGAGGTAGACTATGTCAGATAATAATTGGGAAACACTTGGTAAAAATATAGTTGATTTAGTTGAGAATGCTGTTGATTCTAAAGAGTTTCAAAGATTAAATCAAACAATTACTTCTACAATGGTTAAAGCTGCAAAAGAAGTAGAAAAAGGATTAACAAAAGCACAAGAAAATATAAAACAACAAGAAGAAAAAAGAAAACAGGCTATACGTATTGAAAATACAAAATTATTTATGAAAATAAATAATCAGAAAATAAAAGCTATTGTTTTAATGGCAGTAGGTTATAGTTTAGCGTTTTCTTTTGGGTTTACTTTTATTCCTGTATTATTTAGTGCATTATTTTTAGGAGGCTTACCTACAGGAACTTTATCTGTTGTTTTTGGTATTCTAACAATGATTTCAGCTCTTGTTGGTGTTAAGGGAACAACTTTGTTTAGTAAGATCAAAAGATTTCAGACATATGTTAGAGCATTATCAGGAAAATCTTATGTGAATATAGCTGTATTATCTAAAGCTATTCATAAAAATAAAGAATTTGTAGTTAAAGATATTGCTCAAATGATTGATGATAACTGGTTTATAGAGGGACATCTTGATCATAACGATGAAAGTTTAATGGTAACTGATGATGCATATAATGAGTATTTAAGAACAGTTCAGTTAAAAAAAGAACAACAAGAAAAGCAAGATCTTTTTGAAAAAACAACTCCACCTGAAGTAAGAGAAGTATTAGAAACAGGAGCTGCTTATATTAAAGAAATAAGACGATGCAATGATGCTATTCCTGGAGAAGAGATATCTAATAAGATTGATAAGATAGAATTGGTAGTAAGAAAGATATTTAAACGAGTAGAACAGCATCCTGAAAATGTGAACGACTTACGTAAATTTATGAAATATTATTTACCGACTACAATTAAATTACTTAGAGCTTATGAAGAATTAGATCAACAAGAAGTTCAAGGTGAAAATATGATTAATTCTAAAAAAGAAATAGAAAAAACATTAGATACTTTAAATATTGCGTTTGAAAAGTTATTGGATGATTTATTTCAAGAAACTGCTTGGGATGTATCTAGTGATATTTCTGTACTAGAATCAATGTTGGCTCAAGAAGGATTGACAAAAAATGGATTATAAATTGAGGAAATGAAGGGAATTCATTTCCTTTTTATTTGTGACATGTTAAACTTATTATATGTATTTTTATAAGGGAGGGTGAGTTTATGCAAGACTATTTAAGTCGTGTTAATGCAACATATTTTTATGTTCTTGTTGCAGCTGTATTAGGTTTTGTAACAATAATGTGCTTTGTGTTTTTAATCAAAAGTTATAATGCAGGTATCAAAATTGGAATGGATAAAGCTATATTAAAGAAAACAATCATTTCTAGTGCTACTTTTACTTTATTGCCATCAATTAGTATTTTATTAGGAGTTATAGCTTTAAGTGGGACATTGGGTGTACCTTTTTCATGGCTACGTTTATCTGTTATTGGTGCATTACAATATGAGTTGAATGTTGCTTCTATAGCTGCTGAAAGTATTGGATTATCAGGTTTAGTGGTAGAAGAATTAAGTATGGGCGCTTTTGTAACTATTGCTTTATTAATGACTTTATGTATTTTAGGAGGAGTTATATGTTGTGTATTCTTCTTGAAATCATATTTAAATAAAGTTCAATCTCAGCCTAAGAAAGAAGGTAATCAGGAAAGTAAACCAAACTTTGGTGCTCATGCTACAACAGCGATGTTTGTTGGTTTATGTACAGCTTATATAGGTTCTTATGTAGGACAAGCTATTCCTAGAGAGGGTAGTGATGTCGTGCCGTTGATTGTGGCTGTTATATCAGGTGTAGTCATGGCTATATTTGAATATTTGATTAATAAGAAGAATATGAAACAGTTAGAGAATTTTTCTTTAGCTGCCAGTATGTTAATAGCAATGGTGTTTGCTGTTGTAATATCAGGTTTATTATAGGAGGTTAATATAATGAACGATAAAGAAAAAGAATTATTTTTTAAAGAGTTTAATAATGGTCTTCATATGATTGGAAGAATCATGTTAATTTTAGCTATTATTTTATTGGTAGGTGTTCCTTTCGTTGTTGGAACAGTGAATGGAGTCAGTCCTGACTGGTCAGCATTTTTAAAAGGGTTAATGAAAATTGGTATTATCTATATTCCAGTTGCAATTGTAGAATTCTTGATTTATTCACCAATGTTAGGAGTAGGTGGAAGTTATTTATCATTCTTAACTGGTAATGTTACAAATATGAAAATACCTTGTGCTATGAATGCTAGAGATATTGCTCATAGTGAAGTAGGAACACCTGAACATGAGATTGTTTCTACAATGAGTGTTGCAGTAAGTGCTATTGTGACAACTTTAGTTATTGTTGTAGGAGTAATCTTGATTCAGCCTTTACAGCCAGTATTGCAAAGTGAAACATTGTTACCAGCATTTAACAATGTCGTACCGGCATTGTTTGGTGCTTTAGGGTTAAAATATTTCTTAAAGAGTCCTAAGATTGCGATTATACCATTAATAGCAATGTGTTTATTATGTATCTTTGTACCATCAATGATATCTCAAACAAGTACTTTAATTATTCCTGCTGGAGCATTAGCTTTAGTTATTGGGTTTGTATTATTTAAGAAAGGAAAGTTATAATATGTTAATTATTTTAGTATTATTATTACTTCTTGTAGCAGTATTAATTATTAGAACTATTTCTATTAAACCTACTGCTGCAATGAATGCGAAAGTAGAACTTGTCAATGATGAAAGAAGCCAAGAATATGGTAAAAGATTAGCAAAGATGATACAAAAAGAAACGATTTCTTCACGTTTTGAGCCTAGTCGAGAGAGGTTTTATGAATTTCATCAAATATTAGAGGAATTATTCCCATTAGTTCATAAAACACTAGAAAAACATGTGTTTGATGGTAGTTTATTATTGAAATGGAATGGTAAAGGAAATCATGAACCTATTTTGATGATGAGTCATCATGATGTTGTAGAAGCTAATGGGAAATGGGAACATGAACCATTTAGTGGAGATATTGATGAAGAAGGTCGAGTATGGGGAAGAGGAACAGTTGATACAAAAGCCAGTCTCTTCTGTATTTTTAGTGCTATTGAAGAATTATTAGAACAGGGATATAATCCTGAATGTGATGTTTATATTGGCAGTAGCTGTACTGAAGAGTGGAGTGGGCCTGGTGCGCCTGCTACTGTACAGTATTTAAAAGATCATAATGTTAAGTTAGCTTTGGTATTAGATGAAGGTGGTATGATATTAGAAGAACCGATTGCTGGAGTTAAGGGAACTTATGGTATGGTTGGAGTTGTTGAAAAAGGATATGGTGATATTAAGTTTATTGCTAAGGGGAAGGGTGGACATGCAAGTGCTCCTGGTAAGAATACACCATTAGTTAGACTTTCTAAATTTATGGTTGATGTAGAAAAACATAATCCTTTTAAAGCTCAATTGACTCCGACTGTAGAAGAAATGTTTAAAAGACTTACGCCAAACATGAATTTTGGTATGAAATTGATTTTTGCGAATCTTTGGTTATTTAAACCACTATTAATTCAATTATTACCTGATATATCTTCAGCAGCTGGAGCAATGATTAAAACAACATTAGCATTTACAACTGCTAAAGGGGCTGATGGGTTAAATGTTTTACCACAAGAAGCATATGTTACTGGTAATATGCGTTTTATTCAACATCAGCCTACTGATGAAAGCATTGCTTTAATTAGTAAGATTGCTGCTAAATATGATTTAGAGACAGAAGTCATTTATAAAGAACAGCCTTGTCCAATTGTGGATTATAAGAGTCAGGCTTTTCATTTGATTGAGGAAGTGTCTGCTGATATATATCCCGGTGTACAAATTTGTCCATATGTGATGACAGGAGGAACAGATGCGAAATATTATCAGTCTGTTAGTGATTATTGTATAAGATTTGCTCCTTTATATATTAATAATCAGCAATATGGAAGTATCCATGGTTTAAATGAAAACATTTATCAGGGAGCTTTATCTAAAGGTATTGATTTCTATAAAGAAGTGATTAAAAGAAGTTAAGATTCTCTTGTGGAGAATCTTTTATTTTCATATTTTGTAAATAATAAATTATTATTGACATAGAAAATAATCAGTATTATTATACTTTTGTACATTATCAAATAGCTTTGATCAAGATAATATTTCTTGTTTTACCCGTACAGAAAGTATTCGGTGATGAGAAGAATATAGGAAGAAAATAGGAGATTATCCCTTGTGAGCTGTTTTCCTGAAATCATAGTAAGGAAATCCGTGTTTTCTACGTTAAAAGAAATAGCATTGATAGATGCTATAAGGGGTGATAATCATCACAATCTAAGTGGTATTACGGAAATATAGTTTTCGTCTTAGTGTTTAAGATGAAAACTTTTTTATTTGGTAGTGTATAAAAGGGGGAAATTAATAAATGAATGGATTAGTATTATTAGCGATAGCGGCTATTATTCTTATTGTTGCTTACTTATTATATGGTCGTTATCTCGTAAAAACTTGGGGGATTGATGTGAATGCAAAAACACCTGCTCAATCAAAAGATGATGGTGTAGATTTTGTGCCTAGCAACAAATGGGAAGTTTTTGCACATCAATTTTCATCAATTGCTGGTGCTGGACCAGTCACTGGGCCAGTTATGGCATTAATGTTTGGATGGTTACCAGCATTTTTATGGATTGTTGTTGGTGGTGTTTTCTTTGGAGCTGTTCAGGATTTTGGGGCATTATATGCTTCAGTAAAATCTGAAGGTAAATCTATGGGACAATTAATTGAAACATATATTGGTAAAACAGGTAAGAAATTATTTTTCTTATTTACTTGGTTATTTACGTTGATTGTAATTGCTGCATTTGCCGATATGGTTGCAGGAACATTTAATGGTTTCTCTGCTGAAGGAGTTAAATTATCTGCTAATGCTTCAGCTGCTTCTATTTCTATTTTATATGTATTTGTAGCAATTGCTTTTGGTTTATTCTTACGTAAAACAAAAATCGGTGGTTGGAAACAAGCAGTTATTGGTATTTTATTAATTGTTGCTATGTTAGCAGTAGGAATTGCTTGTCCTGTATATTTAGGTAAAACGGCATGGATTTATTTAATCTTTGTTTATATTTTCTTTGCAAGTATTACTCCTATGTGGTTATTGAAACAACCTCGTGACTATTTAACAACTTTCTTATTTATTGGTATGATTGCAGCTGCATTAATTGGTGTATTTGTAAGTAATCCTACTATTACAACACCAACATTTGTAGGATTAAAAACAGCATCAGGAAGTTACTTATTCCCAACATTATTTGTAACTATTGCTTGTGGGGCTGTTAGTGGTTTCCACTCATTAGTAAGTAGTGAAACAAGCAGTAAACAGATTTCAAATGAAGGTGATATGTTACAGGTTGGATATGGTAGTATGCTTTTAGAATCATTATTAGCAGTTCTTGTTATTGTGGTTGTAGGATCATTACCAAGCTTAGCTGAAAATGGTGTCTTAAATGAAACATTATCATCTATGGCTTTAGCTGATGGGGCAACACCTTTTACTAAATTCTCAGTAGGTGTTACAGGTTTAATTACACAATTTGGATTCCCACAAGAATGGGGATTATGTATTATGACTATGTTTGTTTCAGCATTAGCATTAACTTCATTAGATGCAGTAGCACGTATTTCACGTATGTCATTCCAAGAATTATTTGAAGTAGAAGAAAGTGAAGAATCATCTGTATTAGTTAAAGTATTAACTAATAAATATTTTGCTACATTGATTTCATTATTTGGTGGATATTTATTAAGTTTAGGTGGTTATGTTAATATCTGGCCATTATTTGGTTCTGCGAACCAATTATTGGCAGCTATGGTATTAATTTCTTTATCAGTATTCTTAAAAGTAACTGGTAGAAAAGGATTTATGTTATATATTCCTATGGCAATTATGTTAGTTGTAACTATGACAAGCTTAGGATTATCTATTTATAATATAGTTACTGTATGGATGGCTACTGGTACTATTGATTTATTAACTTCAGGTTTACAGCTTTTTGTAGCAATCTTATTAATGTTATTAGGATTATTGATTACATTTAGTTCTGGCAAGAAATTAGTAGAAACAAAAGCACAATAAGACTCATTATGAGTCTTATTTTTTTATATAATTATCGAAAATAATATGATATAATATAGAAAATATTTCTATTAAATGTAAATAAAGGAGGTTGTTTTATGGATGAAGCTAAATTACAAGAAATATTAAAAGATAATGAAAAATACTTAGATGAGTTTGAGAAATGGTTAGTGAAACAGCAACTTGCTAATAAAACCATAGAATTACATCTTTCAAATGTAGATAATTATATTAATGAATTCTTATGTTATACTTGTGCTTATAATATGATTGAAGGTATGGATAGAGTAGGAACTTTCTTTGATGACTGGTTCCCTCAAAGAGCATATATTAGAAAAGATGGTGTTAATAAATATTGTAGTAGTATTAAGAAATTTTATCAATGTATGAAAGAATTAGGATATGTTGATGAAGAAGATTATAATGATCTATGCTTTTACATTAAGGAAGAAAAAGAAGTATGGATTGATGTAGCAGAAACAATAAATAATATTTAAAATCCAGTATTTTACTGGATTTTATTATGAAAAAGATTTGATTATTTTAAAAAATCATATATTATAGATATGAATATATGATAGAAAGGAAAAAGTCATGGAGAAAAGTAGAATAAATACACCAGAAGAAAAGAAAGAAGAAATAGAAAAATCAGTAAATAATGGAGAAACAGTTACTGGTATATTAGAAGTGTTGCCTGATGGATTTGGTTTTATCCGTAGTGCTAATTATCTTTCTGGTGATCATGATGTATATGTTTCTCAATCTCAGATTAGACGTTTTAATTTAAAGACGGGAGACTTTATTAGTGGTTTTATTAGAGAGCCTAAAGCAGGTGAAAGATATAAAGCATTAATGTTTACTACTGCTATTAATGGTTTTCCTAGTGAAGAAGCTGCTAAAAGATGTGCATTTGAAGATTTAACACCAATCTTTCCTAATGAAAGAATTAGATTAGATCAAAAGAATAATAGTTTATCTATGCGTATTGTAGATTTATTATCTCCAATAGGGAAAGGACAAAGAGGAATGATTGTTTCACCTCCTAAAGCAGGTAAAACAACATTACTTAAAGATCTTGCAATCTCTATACAAAAAAGTAATCCAGAAATACATATGATTGTATTATTAATAGATGAAAGACCAGAAGAAGTTACTGATATTAAAGAAGCATTAGGAGAAAATGTAGAAGTTATATATTCTACATTTGATGAATTACCAGATAGACATAAGAAAGTATCAGAAATGGTCATAGAAAGAGCTAAGAGATTAGTAGAACATGGTAAAGATGTTATGATCTTGTTAGATAGTATTACAAGACTAGCAAGAGCTTATAACTTAACATGTACACCTAGTGGTAGAACCTTATCTGGTGGGTTAGATCCTGCATCTTTACATATGCCTAAACGTTTCTTTGGTGCTGCTAGAAATACGAGAGAAGGTGGTAGTTTAACGATATTAGCTACTGCTTTAGTAGAAACTGGTAGTAAGATGGATGATGTTGTATTTGAAGAGTTTAAGGGTACAGGTAATATGGAATTAGTATTAAGTAGAAAATTACAGGAAAGAAGAATTTTTCCTGCGATAGATTTACTTAAATCTGGTACAAGAAGAGATGATTTATTGTTAACTAAAGCTGAAGCTGAAGCTATGGATATCGTAAGAAAAGGATTTAACAGTGCTAAATCTGATCAAGTTAAAGA
>JAXJVS010000009.1:0-22687 GCA_036308445.1 Bacilli bacterium
ATCATTATAAATTTAATAATAAATAGAGTCAAATGTATAAACATTTAAGAAAGAAAAACATAGTATAAGTGAGGAGGTGATAAGATGACAACTGATGGTATTGATGTATCTCAATATCAAGGTGTAATAGATTGGGAAAAAGTTAAAGGACATATAGACTTTGCGATTATTAGATGTGGCTATGGACAAGATATAGAAGGACAAGATGATCGTATGTTTAAAAGAAATGCTGATGAATGTACAAGATTGAATATACCTTTTGGAGTATATCTATATTCATATGCAACAAATGAAGAAGAAGCTTTATCAGAAGCAAGACATGCCATGAGATTAATAAAGGACTATAAAATGTCATTACCAATTTATTATGATCTTGAAGATCCAAAAGTTGGAAGATTATCAAATGAACAGATAACTAATAATGCAAGAGTATTCTGTGAAGAGTTAAGACGAAATAATTACTTACCAGGAGTTTATGCGAACTTATTTTGGTGGACAACTAAGTTAACAGATCCTTTTTTTGAAAATTATTCTAAATGGATAGCAAGTTATAATGATGTTTTAAATTATGATGGTGTTTATGATATATGGCAATATTCTCAAACAGGATTTATTGAAGGAATAGATGCCTATGTTGATTTAAACATAAGTTATAAAGATTTCATGCCAGAAATTTTAGCAAATGGATTAAATAACTTCGCAAAAGAAATGCCTGTAGAAAATTATCAAATTGGTGATCATGTTACTTTTGAATATGTATTTATTTCTTCAGATAGTACAATGCCTTTAATTCCTTATATGAATCATGGAACAATAACTAGAATACAACAAGGTGCAAGAAATCCATATTTAATAGGAGAAGGTTTAGGTTGGGTAAATAATGAAACAATAACAGGAACAATTAGATATCTATCTAACTCAACATTTACAGGAGACTCTCTTGTAGATGCACTAAAAGAGATAGGAGTAGATCCTACTTTTGAAACGAGAAGACAATTAGCAATTTTAAATGGTATAGATGATTATGTTGGTAGTGGAAGACAAAATCATGATTTATTAACGTTATTAAAAGAGGGAAGATTAAAATATTAGACCGATTATTTATCGGTCTTTAAATGTTCTCTTAATAATTCTTGAAATATTTCTACATGTAATTGTTCATCTAATATTATTCTTTTTAACATATTACATATAATAGGTTCATCAATTAAATCAATTTGATGAGAATAAATGGATATTGTATTTTGTTCTTGAATAATTGCATTCTCTAACATTGAATGTATTTGTCTAGGATAAATATTAAATCCTGGAGACCAATATTCTAAATAATCATTTTGACAATCCCATAATCTTGGATCTACTCCTAGTAAATAACACATATCAGCAAATATTTTTAAATGTTTCATTTCTATTTTACATATTTCTTCCATTGCTTCTCTTATTTTAGGATGAGAATATTTCGTTATTATTGAATTATAAAAATATAGCGAAAGCGCATTCATTTCCGAATGAAGACCACTTAAATTAGAAAGCAGCATCTGTCCATATTTTACATTTACGTTTAAATTATCTATTGGCGGATAAGGTAATTCAACATTGTATTTAGCCATAAAAAAACCTCCATATTTGTATATATGAAGGTTCTTAAAAATTATGCTAATAATTTTTCGAATGCAATTCTAGGATCACCTGAAGCTAAATAAATTGTACCGCATGCCTTAAAATCATGTTTAGTAAGAAATCTTTGCATAGAAAGATTATCTTTATGAGTATCTATACGAATACTATTTATAGTATTTAGCTTACATTGATCAATAACATAATTAACTAATTCAAAAGCAATATTTCTTCCTTTTATATTTTCATCAACTGCAATTCTATGAATAACAGCATATTTATTATCTGTTAACCATTGACCATTTTCTATATATGAATAACTAGGATCATTTTCAATTGCAAAAAACATAGTTCCTATAACTTTACCATTATCTATTAAAACATAACTTTTATTTTGAATAATATCCTCTTTTATAGATTCTTCATTAGGATAACCATCTTGCCATTGATTAATATTATTATTCTTAAAATAAGACTTAGCTTGATTAATTATTTTCATGACATCATTTATATGATTATATTGAGTATGAATAATTTCCATAAATTACCTCCGTATTCTATTGAAGAATATCATAAATATGGATTAAGGTAAAGTTTTTTAGTAGCAAATTATAACATTATTAAATATTTTAAAATCAATGATTTTAACTAATAAAAGCTCTATATTGTTATTGAATAAAAAAAAGCATATAATGGAAAAAAGGAAGTGAAAAGATGATTTATCATTTTATTAAAGTATTTGTATACATTATTTCTATATGTTTATCAATGTACGGATTAAGTTGTATTCATTTTGAACAATGGATAAAAAAGGGAAAAGTAAAAGAATTTTATGTTTTATTTATAGTTTTATCTATTGTATTAGGTTATTTGTTTGCATCATTTATTTTAGATTTTGCTTTATTAAGTCTATCTGGATATTAACACAGGAAAACCTGTGTTTTTATGTTCTTTAAAATAAATTCAAACATATATTAATATGGGTGAGAAAATGAACAAAATATATTTAAAATTATTAATAGTAATCGTTTTATTAGGATCTATAACATACATACAATTTCCATATATAAAAGAAGGTATAAACTATTTTGTTAAAAATGATAATAAAAAAGAAGATATAATAGTTAATATAACAATAGATGGAAAAACAATAAAAAAAGATTTAGATGAATATTTACTAGGAGTAGTCGCAGGAGAAATGCCAGCTGAATTTGAAGAGGAAGCATTAAAAGCTCAAGTTGTAGCTAGTAGGACTTTTGTTTTATCTAGAGATTTAAAAGTAGATAATACAACGAATTCACAAGTTTATTTAACAGAAGAACAAATGAAAAAGAATTGGGGAGATAATTATACAAAATATAGGAGTAAAATAGAAAAAGCTATTAAAGAAACAAATAATGAAATAATGACTTATAATGGAGAATATATTTCGGCATTATTTTTTTCTAGCAGTAATGGTCAGACTAATAATAGTGAAGATTATTTTAATGGAGAAGTTGCTTATTTAAGGTCAGTTGATAGTCATTGGGATTTGACAATAGATAAAACAAATACCCGAGAAAAAAGTTTTACTATTAATGAATTATGTAATACTTTTAATATTTCAACTCCTAGTCTGAAAATAATGTCATATACCGATAGTGGATATGTAAAAGAAGTGATAGTTAATAATAAAAGTTATACTGGTAGGGAAATAAGAGAAAAATTAGGATTAGCCTCTTCTAGTTTTAAAATAGAATATAGTAAAAATAAATATACTTTTATTACTAGTGGAAGTGGTCATGGTGTAGGAATGAGTCAATATGGAGCACAAGGAATGGCTAAAGAGAATAAAACATATAAAGATATCTTAAATCATTATTATAAAAATATTGAAATTAAAAGTATAGAGTCATAAAAAGTGTTCATACTTTCATTGAGGTGAAAGTATGAAGAAATATAGAAGAATTTTAGCTTTAGCTTTATTATTAGTATTATTTTTAGGTGGAATAGGAATTATTCAAAATGCACTAGATCAAACTGAATTTGAAGATGAATCAGTAGTTAAAGTAGAAGAAAAAACAAGTAGTGAAGAAAAGGCAGAAACAGTAGAAATATTAAAAAGTCCAGTTGATGATAGTATTGGTATTGTTAGATATTTTTATAATAAAGACGATGATGCTAGTAAGCAAGAACAATCCCTTATCTTATTTGAAAACGTGTATCGTCCCAATTTAGGGGTGGATTATGCTAATGGAAATAAAAGTTTTGATGTTACTGCATCTATTAGTGGAACAGTAACAAAAAAAACTAATGATCCTGTTTTGGGATGGATTGTAACGGTAAGTAATGATAGTGGTATAGCAACTACATATCAATCTTTATCAGAAGTTAGTGTTGAATTAAATGCTACAGTTAAGCAAGGAGATAAAATAGGAGTAAGTGGTGAAAATATTTATGAGTCAGATTTAAAGAATCATTTACATTTTATTTTAGAAAAAGATGATGTAGTTTTAAATCCAGAAACCTATATTGGTAAAGAAATTTCTGCGATTAAATAGCGAATTTTCGCTATTTATTTTTTTATCTTGTAAAATGAAAAAAAGATGATACAATAGGTATTGCCAAAAGGAGGAATGTACATGAGACTATCAAAAGAAATTGGTATTGACTTAGGAACTGCTAACATTCTTATCTATGTTAAAGGTGAAGGAATTGTTGTAAATGAACCTTCAGTAGTAACTATCAATACTGAAACAAATAAACCTATCGCTGTTGGTGAAGAAGCAAGAGACATGCTTGGTAAAACTCCTGGTAAATTTCAAGCTATTCGTCCATTAAAGGATGGGGTTATCGCAGATTTTCAAATTACTGAAATTTTAATTACACATTTTATTAATAAGTTAAACTTAAAAGGCGTATTCTCTAGACCAACAATTTTAATTTGTTGTCCATCTAATATAACATCTATTGAAAAAAGTGCAATTCAAGATGTAGCATTAAGATGCGGAGCTAAACGTGTTTATATCGAAGAAGAACCAAAAGTAGCAGCTATAGGAGCTGGTTTAGATATTTCTAAACCATCTGGAAATATGGTTGTTGACATTGGTGGGGGTACTACAGATGTTGCAGTGTTATCATTAGGTGATATTGTATCAAGTGCATCTTTAAAAATTGCTGGAGATAAAATGGATGCTGAAATCATTAAATATGTAAAAGATAAATATAAATTATTAATTGGTGATCGTACAGCAGAACAAATTAAAATGACAATTGGATGTGCTTATAAAGGAACATCAGAAAAAGTTATGGATGTAAGAGGTAGAGACTTAGTAACTGGTTTACCACATACAATTCAATTATCTGAAAAAGAAACAGAAAATGCTTTAAAAGAATGTTGTGAAACAATCTTAAGGGCAACTAAACAAGTATTAGAACAAACACCACCTGAATTATCAGCTGATATTGTTAATAAAGGTATCTTCTTAACTGGCGGAGGAGCTTTATTAAAGAATTTAGACAAATTCTTAGAAGAAGGATTAAGTGTTCCTGTATTTGTAGCAGAAAATGCTTTAGACTGCGTAGCTGAAGGTTGTGGAGTTATGTTAGAAAATACTCAATATTTAATGTAAGGGATAGAAATATCCCTTTTTTTTCTGGTTAAGAAAAATTGGAAAAGATAATAAAATATATGTTATCTTATGATTGAGGTGATTTTATGTCTAAGAAAATATTCTTTTTTGATATAGATGGAACAATACTACAAGAACAAAGTATGTCAAAAAGAGTTTTTGATGCTTTAAATAATATAAGAAAGAATGGTGATTATTGCTTTATTGCAAGTGGTAGACCACCAACATTCATTCCAGATATTATTAAAGAAGTAGGATTTGATGGATATATATTAGCAAATGGAGCTTATGTTGAATTTAATGGAAATATAATTAATGAAGAGATATTAGATTATAATATGCTAGATGAACTATTAAAATTTCTAAGAGAAACAAAGAATGATTATATTCTACAAACAAAAGATGCATGTTATTTAAATAAAAAATATTTAAATTTATATAATTTCTTTAAAAGAATCGGTTTAAAAGTAGATGAATTTATTTATGAATTTGATGAAAAAGAAATAATGAAAAAGACAATAAAAGTAGAAGTATGGCCTAATGATTATGAAGCAGGAGAAATAATAAAAGAGCATCTTATTGAATTTTCTTGGAATCAATATGAATTCTCGAACATGGAACTATACTCTAACAAAGTGAGTAAAGCATCAGGAATAGAAAAAGTCATTCAAATACTAAATATAAAAAAAGAAGATACATATGCATTTGGTGATGGAAGAAATGATTTAGAAATGTTTGAAATAGTAGAACATAGTTATGCTATGGGAAATGCTAGTGAAGAAGTAAAAGCTAAAGCAAAATATGTATGTCCTAGTATAAAAGATGAAGGAGTAGCGATTGTATTAGAAAAAATATTGGAAGATCAAAATTAATTTTGATCTTCTTTTGGTATATACTAATAAGAATTAAGATGATATAGATATGATATCTATTATAATAATCAACACCCCAAAATCGATAGAAATAGCTCCAAAGAAGTAAATGTTAAAAACACAACGAAGAGCAAAAATAAGAAAACAAACAATGATTAATACTAATGTAATACCATTAGCTAATAAAGTTAGTTGTTTAGAATCACTCTATAAGGAAGGAGATAAGGGGTAGTATTAAACATATCTTCGTAGATTAATTTGATAGTTAAAAAGTCCTGATAACAGGACTTATTTTAAAATCTTAAAGTGGTGACCTGGTTTAATAAAGTCTAATAAAGGAATTTCCTCTTCTTTAACTCTAGCAACTAAGTTTCTTTCACCATCATTTGGAATTTCAGTTAATACAATTTCTAATTCTCCACGATAATGTTTTAAATTATCATTAACAACTAATACATCACCTTTAGTAAACACTTTTTTATCACAATCATGATGAGGAATAGATTTAGAATCTAAAGCTAAATCGCTACCTCCATCCATACCAGATTCTTGAACACAAGCAGTTTCTTTAAATTGAAGTCTAGGCATGCAAGATCTTAACATGAATGAAGAATGATCAAATCTGTCCCAATGAGGAGCAAAATCGTACATAATACCTCTTTCTACATCAGTACATCCTTCTACTTCATCAACTCTAAATTCAATAGCTTGGAAGTTAATCTTAGATAAAGCTTCTAATTCTTCATCACTTGCAGGATAATTTCCGATTAAGATATCATCTACATCACCTGTAGCTAATAAATATCTAGCTTGTAAATCAATAGGTAAACCTCTCATAATTTCTACTGTTGGTAAACCACAGAAAACTTGCCATGGACCAATAGTATTTTCATTATTACTTGAAACAAAAGCAGCAGTATGTAAGTTTAATTCTTTCCAGTAACGGTTAAATTCCATAAATAAATCAAAATCCAAACCAGTATATCTTTCTGGGAAGAAGTTATGACACATAATAATTTGGTCTTTATTACCACCATTATTAATTAATAATTCTACACCCATATCCATAGAAGCATTAAATTCAATCTTAATACCATAAGGATTACGAGTTAATTGAACATCTCCAGTTGTCCCAAAATTACCATCCATTCTAATAATATCTAAACCTAAATCAGCAAATGGTTTTAAATTACCTGGAGTAGCACCAATTAATTCAAAAACTGCGGGGTTAGTATCAGCAGCTACTTCAAATCCTAATTCATGAGCTTTACTCATAAAATCTTTAAATTCTACTAAATAAGATTCTCTTTGATCTTCTGGGATAGATAAGAAACAAGTAAAGATTCTTGTGTAACCTAATTTAGCAGCTTTTTCTAAATAAGCGTATACCTCTTCTTTTGGGGATTTATCAGGGTATACTGAAATACCTAATTTATGCATATTCATTTTCCTCCTTATACTAAAGATATTATATCAGGTTTATGTTATTTATTTAAGATAAAATAATATTTTCTTATACATTTTATGGTTTTTGTACTATAATATTTTCAGGAGGGTTTGTTATGAATTTAGAGATTTGTCTTTCTTTTATAGTTACTTTTTTTATAAGTTTATTATTAGTACCTATAGTCAATAAAATAACAAAAAAACTCGGAATTATTGCTCATACAAATAATCGAACTATACATAAAGGAATTATAGCTAGAACTGGTGGTTATGCTATTTATGCTAGTTTTCTCATTGGAGCAATGATTTTTTTAAAAACGGATATACAGATTAATTCAATTATGATAGGTGGATTTATTATATTTTTAGTTGGTTTTTATGATGATATTCATGATTTGAAGCCAAAATATAAAATGATAGGACAAATTATTGCAGCGTTGGTTGTTATTTTTTATGGTGGAATATCATTAAAAGGTTTTACTATTCCATTTTTACCGGATACTTTATCATATATTATAGCAATTATTATAACGATAGGTTGGATTGTTGGTATTACTAATGCTATTAATCTTATTGATGGATTAGATGGATTATGTGCTGGTATATCTATTATAGTTTTATTTACTATATCAATGACATCATTAACTTATGGAAGAACAGATATTTCTTCGTTATCATTATTGTTAGCAGGTGCTATAGCCGGTTTCCTTGTATATAATTTTCATCCAGCTTCAGTATTTTTGGGAGATTGTGGTGCTTTATATATAGGTTTTATGATATCTGTTATTTCTTTACTTGGATTTGGTTATAAAAGTTCTACATTCTTTACTTTAGGTGCTCCTATTGTAGTTTTGATGGTTCCAATTGTAGATACGATTATCGCAATCGTAAGAAGAAAAGTACATCATAAAAGCTTTAGTGAAGCTGATAGAAATCATCTTCATCATAATTTAATGTTTAAGTTAGAATTAGGTCAAACAAAAAGTGTATTAACATTATATGTAGTTACTATATTATTCTCTTTATGTTCTTATCTATACTTATATGATAAGATTGCCGCAACAGTATTATTCATTATGTTAATGATTGTCTTTGAAATTTTTGTAGAAGCTACAGGAATGATTGATAGAAAATATAAACCAGTATTAACACTAATGAACATTTTTATTAAAAGTGAGTATTTACCGCAAATAAGAGATACTAAATCATATCGTAGATTCATGGAAAAAAGAAGACCATTATTTGTAGTATGTAGTGCACTTCTTATTGCATTAGGAAGTTATGGGATTTATAAGATGATTCCTGAACAACCAAAGGTTGTAGTTCAAAAACAAGAGTTCAGTTATAAACAAGCAAAAAATGAAACTCAATTAATGAAGAATATTTATAATAAACTAAAAATAGCTTTTGATAATGAAAAAGAAGAAGAAGTTTATAAATTAGTTGGTTCTTATTTTGCAGTTGATTATTTTAATCTTACTAATAAAAATATAGATGAAATAGGTGGTATAGATTATTTTTATCAAGATAAGAAAGATAATTTTATGACTTATGCTAAAGAAGATTATTATAAAGATGTGAACTCATTAATAGAAAATAATACTAATACTCAAGAAGTTGTAGATTATACTATTTTAAGTTATGGAGAATCTACGATTGCATTAGAAGATTTAGAAGATTATAGTTATTATGATGTTAAATTATTGATAGAATTTAATGAATATAACAAAATTCTTGCTTCTAATGAATTAGAAGTAACTATACATATGATTAAAAAAAGTCAGAAGTATAGTGTAGTCTCTATAGATTATTAAGTTTTTATTGTATTTTAAAAAAAAGTGTGTTATTATTACATGGCATGTAAAGGAGGTATCATGATGTTTTTAAATGTATTATTAATGATTGTTTCAGTTGCCTTAATTATTGTATGTCTACTTCAAAGTGGTAAGACTGATGGTATTGTCAATGCTTTAACTGGTCAAGGATCAAATCTTTTTGCGAATCAAAAAGATAGAGGAGCTGATTTGATACTTTCTAGAATTACTATGGGATTAGGTATTGCGTTCTTTGTAATTGCAATTCTTATTAGAATGGGATAATCAATGAGTGGGGCATGAATGTCCTACTTTTTTTTAACCATAATATTAAGGAGGTGAAAGAATGAGAGATAAGATTATAGAATTATTAAAAGATAAAGAATATCATCAACGTTCTATCGAAGAATTAGCTTGGTATTTTGAAAAAACATCAACTAATGATTATATAGATTTTATTAAGTTAATGAATAAGTTAGAAGAAGAAGGAATAGTTGCTAGAGATGATGAAAATAAATATTTTCTTGGTAATGATTTAAATTTCTTTAAAGGTATTATTCAAATCAATAAACGTGGTTTTGCATTTGTAAGAATAGATGAAGATAAAGAATTCTATATTAATGAAAGAAATATTAAAGATGCTTTTGATAGTGATGAAGTACTAGTTAAGAAACTAGAAACTTCTAAAGGAGAAAGAGAAGAAGCTAAAGTTATTAGAGTTATCAATAGAGGTAAGAAACGTTATGTAGGTGAAGTAAAAAAAGCTAAACGTGATTACTATATTGATGTTGATGATATTAAGATGAATCAGCCTATCTATGTTGATCATGCACATATGCATGGTGCAATGATAGGGCATAAAGTTGTTGTTGAAATTAAAGTTTATAAACCTAAATTAAAAGGTGATATTGTAAAGATTATAGGTCATGTGAATGATCCTGATATTGATATATTATCTGTTGTTCATAGTTATGATGTTGATATAGAGTTTCCAAAAGATGTTTATGAAGAAGTATCAAAGATTGGAGATACTATAGATGAAAGTGATATAGAAAATAGAGTTGATTTAAGAAATGAAGTGATTGTTACAATTGATGGTGATGATGCTAAAGACTTAGATGATGCTATTTCTTTGAAGAAGTTATCTAATGGAAATTATCAGTTAGGCGTACATATTGCAGATGTATCTTATTATGTTAAAGAGGGCAGTCCTTTAGATAAAGAAGCGATTAATCGAGGTACTTCTATTTATTTAGTAGATAGAGTTATTCCAATGTTACCACATAAATTATCGAATGGTATTTGTTCATTAAATCCTAATGTTGATAGATATACTATCAGCTGTATTATGGAAATTAATGATAAAGGTAAAGTCATTGATCATAAGATCATACCTTCAGTTATTCATTCTTCTTATCGTATGACATATAATAATGTTAATAAGATATTAGATGGTGATTTTAATCTTCAAGAAAAGTATAAACCAGTAGTTCAATTATTTTTCTTAATGGAAGAATTAGCTATGATACTAAGAAAGAATAGAGATGAAAGAGGTTCTATTGATTTTGACGTAAATGAAGGTAAAATTCTTGTTGATAAGAATGGGAAACCAACTGATGTTGTTTTAAGACAAAGGGGTACAAGTGATAAGATTATAGAAGAGTTTATGTTGAAGGCTAATGAAACTGTAGCAGAGCATTTTAAATGGCTAGATGTACCATTTATATATCGTATTCATGAATATCCTAAAGAAAAGAAATTAACTCAATTTCAGTCAATTATTAAACCTTTAGGATACACTATTAAGGGTTCATTAGATCATATTTATCCTAAAGAGTTAAGTAAGATAGTAGATATGAGTAAAGGAACAGAAGAACATACTATTATTTCTACACTATTATTAAGATGTATGCAAAAAGCTAGATATGATGAACAATGTTTAGGACATTATGGTTTAGCATTTGATTACTATACACATTTTACTTCTCCTATTAGACGTTATCCTGATTTATTAGTACATCGTTTAATTAGAAAGTATTTATTTGAAGAAAAATTTGATATGACTTCTCACTATGCTTCTATTATTCCTGCATTAGCAGAACAGTCTTCTAATAGAGAAAGACAAGCTATTGATATTGAAAGAGAAGTAGAAGATATGAAAATGGCAGAGTATATGTCTGATCATATTGGAGAAGTATATGAAGGTATGATTTCTTCTATTACAAGTTTTGGTTTCTTTGTAGAACTTCCTAACACAATAGAAGGCTTAGTCCATATTTCTGATTTAACAGATGATTATTATATATATGATGAAAAGACTTTAATGTTAATAGGTGAAAGAACTAAGAAACAATATAAGATTTCTGATAAAGTTAAAGTTAAGGTAGTAAGATGTAATAAAGAAGAAAAAACGATAGATTTCGAACTTATTGGACAAAAAAGAAACTTTAGAAGAAAAGAAAAAGTAGTAAGTGTTAAAAAAGTAAAGACAAAACGCTTTAAAAATAGTAAAATAAATAGGACAAATAGAAAGTCAAAAAGAAGAAGATAAAGAAAGGAGAATATGCATGAAAATAGTATCAAACAATAAGAAAGCTTATCATGATTATTTTATATTAGATACTTATGAAGCTGGTATTGAATTAAAAGGTACTGAAATTAAGTCTGTTCGTAAGGGTAGTGCTAATTTAAAAGATGCTTTTATTAGGATAAAGAATGATGAAGCATTTATAGAAAACATGCATATTGCTCCTTATGAACAAGGAAATAGATTTAATCATGATCCACTTCGTACGAGAAAATTATTACTTCATAAAAAAGAAATAAGAAAACTACAAAAAGAAGTAAAAGAAAATGGTTTAACTATTATACCTACTAAATTGTATTTTAATACTTCAAAAGCTAAGGTAGAAATTGCTTTAGCAAAAGGTAAGAAATTGTACGATAAGAGACAAGATTTAAAAGCCAAAGATGCAAAAAGAGATGTCGAAAGAGCATTGAAAAATGCTTATTAATGGGGGTGTCTTGGATTCGACAGGGGTCAGCTTGAATGGAATAGCAGCCGTGGGCATACGTTAATTGCAAACAAAAATATCTGGAAACAGACAATTATCATTCGCTTGCTAGTCGACGTTAGACTTTAGCGATGCTAGCCTATAGTTTACCTATGACTATAGAACTAGTAACATACAAAGTAGGTTAAGGATATGTAGAGTCTGGATGCATATCTCGAAAATAAACAGAATCGCTAAGTGAAAGACTGCTTGTGGATCGTAGCTTAGTTAAACATATTCCACAAGATAAGCTGTAGAAGTTTCATATGGAGCGGCTTTTGGACAGGGGTTCGATTCCCCTCACCTCCACCAAAAAGAAATTTAACCGCTAAAATAAGCGGTTTTTTTATTTGTATGTATCAAAAAACCTTTATTTATCGGTGTTTTTGAATACAACGCCGATTTTAGAAAATTTAAATATTTACCCCCAACCATTGAAAATTAACCCCCAATAGCTTATAATGGGGGTAAGAAATGGGGGTTAAAACATGAAAAAACTACCAAATTCATTGCCACCAAGGTATAAATCAAGGTTTAATGATAAGCTTGGAGAGTTCCAATTCAAGAAAAGATTCAGATATACTGATCCTGATGGTAAAGTTAAAGATACTGATACAAGATGGCATCTTGATATTGAAAGTTGTGAAAAGGAAGCAAGAGAAAAGATTGAGGGAACTTATAAAGTTCTTCCACAATCAAAACTTAGAAAAGAAAAAACAATGGAAGTTGTTTATTCAGAGTATTTAAGTAAACTTCATGCAAATGCAACCAAAAAGACAAATATTAAAAACTCAACAGCAATTGATGTTCATAAGACAGCAAATGCTTTATATAATAGTTATTTTCCTGATTTTGTGAAGAAAACACCAGTTAAAGAAATATCAGCTGAATTGTTTTCAAAATGGTTGGCTTGGATCAACTCTGATACTGTTGGACATCAAAAACTTTCAGGTGTCAGAATCAGAGCATTCAAAGGATGCATTAAGGGATTTGCTGAAGAATTGATCAGCAATGGTTTAATCGATTATGACACTTACATCAGAATTGTTATTGCATTAAAAGATCAAAGAATTAAAAAGAGAAGTTCAGGAAAAAGAAATGATCGATACATGCCAACATTTGATGATCTCCAAAAGATAAAAAGATATTATCGACAAAAAGAAGATGGACTTGGAAAGTTTGAAAACTTTTATTGGTATACTTTTTGGATCATCTTATTCTGCACAGGAATGAGACCAGGAGAAATTGTAGCTTTACAATGGAGAGATATAACTTTTGCAAAATATGCCAAAGATAATGTTATTCATATAAATAATGCAATTAATGAAAAAGAAAACAGAGAAAATGAAATGGCAATTATTGCTTCAAATAACTTAGAAGCTAAAAATAAACATTCGATTAGAAATATAACAATGTGGGCTTATTATCGAGAATTGTTTATGGACTATAAACATGCTTACAGATATTGGTATGGTTATGAAAGTTATGAAGATATGGAAGAACAATTTGTTTTTCCAAATATAACTTCAAGAAAAGATAAAACAGAATATCAATCACAAAAGAATTTATTAAGAGAAATAAACAGAGTTGCTGAAGCAATTGGAATACCGAAAACAGATGTTCAAATGTTCAGGCATGCTTGTGCATATTTCTTAGCTTATGAAAGAAATTATCCAATAGAAGACACTCATGATTTCTTTGGACACACAGATTCTTCAATGATCAGAGAAGTTTATGCTCCTTTAAATGCTGAAGAAAGAAGAAAGAAACAAACAGTTAGTCATCACACTTTAATTACAGAAGAAGAAATTTATTTTGAAGATAAGCATTCTAAAACAGCAAATAGAATTGTTCCAGGAAAACAATTAGATGCAACAATGAGATTCATGATCAAAGAAAGAGAAAAATCACAAATCATCAAATGTATTGAAGATGGTTTTGAATATTATTATTACCCATCAAAACATCATGATATTGTTGAAACAATTATTAAAGAAAACCCTGATTTCTTAGAAAAGATTAAAATTTTAGAAGATGATCAAATATTTTAATGAATAATGCTATATTTTTATCTAAATAAGAGGAAAATGGCTTTATTTTAATTTAAATGTATATTAAAATTTGATTAAAGAAATATATAATACAAACATAAATAAAAGGAGAAAATATGAGCACGATAACTTTTAAATGCACAAAAGAAAGAAATGAAGAATTAAGAAATGGTATTTGAGAAATTATACGAGAACATTACTTTGAAAAAGTTGAACCAAATACTAATGTTCAATATGAAGATGAGGGTGAAGAAGTTTATTGTCAAAGATTAAATGAATTGATGAAGAACGAACTATGTAAAATAGAAGATACAGATGATGGAATATGTGTTGAGTTCGATTCAACAGAAGATGCTGGTAATTCTATTGCTAGCGAAGTTTATGGAACAGGAATGGGATATTGCGATTTGGGTTTAACATATTTAAAACCTTTGTTTAATAAAATTGTTAAAACTTTCCCTAATATTACTTTTGAGGCAGATTGCGAATGTTATGATAATTGGGTTTCAGAAGAATATCATTGTTCATACGATGGAGAAAACTTCACGACTGATGCTGAATGGGCTGAATATGACGATGAAGATGATGAAGATTTTGAATTTTAAAAATAAACAGAAATAATAATTGATTAATTAAAACCATCCAATAATCAGAGGGTGGTTTTATTATGCTCAAAAACAAATAGAGAAGTGTTGGCTAAATTAGTTGTAAAAATCTAAATTATTAATTAAATGTTAAAATTCGCGATTCATAAAAAATTTTGATAAAATTTTAATAAAAGTTAAGGAGAATATCAAATGATTAAAGAAGCAAAGATTAAAGAAAACAAATTAGCAATTCTGTCATTGTGAATGGCAAGAGAACTTGAAAAAAGAGGATTTAAACATGTGAGTTTGGGGATTAATTACAATCATCCAAAATATAATGTTTATTACTTTGAAGATAGCAACGAAATTCGTAATGAAATCAACAACATTCTGGGGAGAAAATATTATGACAAAATATCCTAATCAAAGAACTGTTGAAATCAATAAACCTGAATCATTTACTAAAAATTTTGCAATTTACGGAAAAGATGAAATGGCAGCAGCCTGCAAAGTTTTAAATGGTTCAGCTTTTAAAGTGTGGTGTTATTTATTAAGCAACAAAAAACAAGAAAGCTGAAATATCTCTCCAGCTCATGCTCAAGAAGTTTGGGGAATAAGTCGATCATCTTTCTCTGATGGATTAAATGAACTGATAAAAAAAGGATATTATGATCCAAAAGAACAGATAATTTATCACAATACAACAAAAGACATTAACGAAATTCGAAAACAAAGAAGAAAACAATCAAATGTCGAGATTCGTGAAGATGAAGACACGAGATTCGGTTCGATAGGATCCGAAAAAGAAATAAGTAATAATATAAGTGATGAGAATATCGTTGATGCTGAAGCATCAACTAACAATAAAAATAAAGTCGATTCTTGTGCAAGCACAAGAACCGCCTATGAAAAAGAAGCTAAAGCTAATAGAGGATGAGATTTTAGTTATTTTGTGCCTGATGGCGAATTTCGTTTTTAACAACTTTTTAATAAATGTTAAAAACTTCATAGCTTAGGAGTAGAGACCACCACAGAGGGGGATTGAGTAGTTCGGTTCTAAAACTCCTGAAAGCATACCCCCACCAAATGAAAGGAGATCAAGATGGATCAAGAATTATTAAGACAACATTGTAAATACTTGAAGTGAAGCAAAGGAATTCCATTCTATGAAATTGCTGATTCTATTGGCATGGATAAATATTCTTTCTATAACTTTTTATCAGGGAGAAAAGCTTCACTTGGATACAGAAAAGAATGATTATTAATACAATATTTAAAGGAGCAAAGTAATGAAAGATAATTTTAGCCAAAAGCATGCACATGATTTAAAGAAGAGTGGAGGTTTGTCAGGGAATGGAGCAATCAAATATGAATACATTCTAACAAAAGGTCAATTATATGATATTTATTTAAACAGAATGGATGATCTAGGGTATCCGCTAAGAGTAGAACCTAAGCGAGATCGTTATGTTATGAATTCAAAAGTATTAGAAAAAGCTTTTGAAGATGCAACAACAAAAGCATTAAAACAATTAGAAGATGAAATATATAATTTTGTAGATAAAGAAGTAATGAATGTGATTGATCATGAAATATACAATTTACTTAATACAATAACTGTGTCTTCAGGAGAATTTATTACTCATAGAAAACCTATAAATAAAAGCTCGTGAGCCTCGAGATTCGGTAAGTTATTGGGAAAAGAACTTGCAAAAACTGCAATGAAAATATTTGATGATACAATTAATCCAAAGAGATCCAAAAGAAGATAAAGTTAAAGAAAAGGTTGTTCGAATTTCGTGAACATTTTTATACAATAAAACACCCCTTTTTGGGGTGTTTGTTTAATTTATAAAGTGTTCATGAAAACAAATGGTTTCATATACACAGTAATAAAATGACGATATTGCTAAAGTTACCTAATTTATTGTGTATCGTAACAATACGTTCATCTTCGTGATTATCGTTCGTGTATTAATCACTTAATTTGTTTATTGTATTTTGAATATTTGATATAATATTAATAATAAAAAAACTAGGAGGGGTATTATGAAAATAAGAACAGATTTTGTCACAAACTCAAGTAGTAGTAGTTTTGTTGCTATTCAATTTAAAAATAATATGATTCAAAATTTCATAGTGGAAAACGGAATGGAAGAATTGTTTTATTCTATTGAAATGAGTTTTTGTGAGGATATGGTTAATATTACATTGACTAAAAGTTTTGCTGACAATTTAAAAAAATTGTTAGAAGTTTATTTAAGCGAATATGGTTATAATTTGGATGTCAATGATGAGGATAAAATAAAAGAACTAATTAGATTGATTAAAAATAATAGAAATGAAATTGATTCAAATGTTGAAGGCTCTATTGAAATAAGAGAGTCGTGTGGAGAGGATGCGTACGCATTTTTTCAAAAATTGATTTATGAAAACAAACAAGGAAAATTAGTAAAATGGCCTTCTAATGATGGTGAAACGTATGATGAAGAATTCAATGAGAAAATGTTTAACAATGAAATAGTAGAATTAAGAGATCTTGCATATGATTCAATTTGGCAAATTGTGATGGATGATGAATCATTAGAATTAGCTGTTGAAAAAACAGGGAAAGTAACTGAATTTGAATTAAAAACATATGAAAATGAAGAACAAGATATAATTAGACCAGAGGGTACTGATTGGATTAAAGGGAAGATTTTTGTATTGACAGGTTTAGATGAAGAAGATGAAGATGAAGTATATGAAATTATTGATATCTATGAAGGGGAAGTAAAAAGTAGTACGGTTTTAAAAACAAATTATGTTGTTTACAATCCTAATTATGATGGAGAAACAACCAAAATGAAAAAAGCTAAAGAATTAATAGGCAAAGGGAAATCTATTGAATTACTAACTCTTAAGCAGTTTTTCCAAAAGGTAGGTCCGTTAGATCATGATAAGGAAATGAAAATCCCAACTACTGAGCAAGAATGCAAGAAAATATTTAATGGCTATCATGAGCCATCAGAAGGTGTATATGTTATAAACGGAATTCGTAGAAGTAAGGCAAAAGTCATTATACCTGGAACAATTGATGGATTGCCTGTTTGTATAAGACAATATAGTTTCAATGAAGATAATAAATTAGAAACTCTAATATTTTCTGAAGGAGTCATAAGAATTGAACACTCATCATTTTCGAACTGCAAGCGTCTAAAAGAAGTAGTTTTCTCAAGTTCAATTAAACAATTAGGTTCAGGCTTATTTAGAGATACACCGTGGATAAAAACACAAAAGGATTGGCTAATTATAAATAATGTTTTAGTTTCATATTTTGGAAATGATTCTGAATTGATGATACCAGAAGGAATAGAAGAGATTGGTGACTTTGCAATTGATGGTAAGCAATTAGAAAAAGTAATTATTCCGAGAACAGTAAGAAAAATTGGCAAAAATGCATTTTGTTGGTGCGATAAACTAAAAAAAGTTGAAATATTAAGTGAAAATATCGAATATGGTAGTACACCATTTGGAAATCCATATATTGAAAAAAATTGTAAAGACTGGTTAATTGTAAATGGAGTTTTATGTGGCGTAAGAAAAAATTTCTTGAATAAGGATTTAAAAAAATCATCTAAAATAATTATACCTGAAGGTGTGCATACGATAGTAGGTGAATTATTTCAAACAGATATAACAAGTATGGCACATATTAAATTTGTGGTTCTTCCAGAAGGAGTTAAAGTTTTGGGTGATAAATTATTCTCTGATTTTGAATCTTTAGAAAATATTAATTTACCTACTTCTTTGGAGAAAATTGGTTCCTATACATTTCAAGGATGCAAGTCATTAAAATCAATTGAATTGCCAAATGGATTAAAGGAAATCGGATCAGGAGCTTTTCAATCTTGTAATTTGTTGGTTGAAGTAATTCTACCTGATTCGATTAAGAAACTAGGAGATAGAGTATTTGCGGGTTCTTGGAATGGATATTGTGATAATTTAGAAACTATTAAATTTCCGACTAAATTAGATCATATTCCAGAAAGTTTCTTGCATAGTGCCAAGAATGTTAAAAGAATTGAAATGCCTTTAATATTAAACGAAATTAAATCTAGTGCTTTTGAAAGTTGTAGCATGTTAGAGACTATTATGATACCAAATGGTGTTACTAAGATTGATAATCGTGCTTTCTTCAGATGTTCTTTAGTTAAAAAAATAGAATTACCAAATTCATTAAAACAATTAGGAAGTCAATGTTTTAAAAGATGTGCTTCATTAACTGAAATAACAATTCCTGAAGGCATAGAAGTTATTTCATTGGAAATGTTTGAACATTGTACATCTTTGGAAAAAATAGTGTTGCCTAAATCAATAAAATTAATTAGTGATGGTGCATTTAATGATTGTCCAAATTTAAAAATATACAGTCCATCAAATACTTATGTTGAAAAATACGCAAAGAAAAATAAAATATCTTTTATACTAACTGAATAGTACGATTGTGAAAGTAATTGTACTTAAACTTGATATATATCAAATAATTTAGGTGAGGATAATAATATGAAATATAAGATAGTAGATCACAAATATAGATTTATATCAGCTTTTGATACCGAAACAGGAGCATATGTTAGAACTGGTATAATCGATGAAAATGGCAAAGATACTGGGAAAGATCCTTTTATGGCATCATATCCACATTTAATAGATGTTGGTATTATGGGACACTGTATTCACGGGAAAACTGGTTTATGTGCAAAAGCAGGAATAGGGTGTTATCAAAGTGGTATGTTTGTTCAGAAGCCTAATATGAGTTTAGAAGATTTCAAAACTATTGCTGAACAAAGTAAAGGAAAATGCAATCAATTTGCTCTTGGAGGAAGAGGAGATCCTGATCAGCATGAGAACTTTGAAGAAATTTTAAAAATATGTAGAGAAAACAATATTGTGCCGAACTTTACAACTTCTGGATACGGAATAACTAAAGAAATAGCGAATATTTGTAAACAATATTGTGGTGCGATTGCTGTTAGTTGGTATCGTAATGAATATACATATAAGGCGATTGAATTACTTTTAGAAGCGAAAGTAAAAACAAATATTCATTATGTATTGGGAAATAACAGTATTGATGAAGCTATTAGAAGATTAAAGGAAAACGATTTTCCAAAAGGAATAAATGCCGTTATCTTCTTATTACATAAACCTGCTGGTCAAGGGACAAAGCAAAATATGCTATCTGTAGATGATCCAAGAGTAGCTGAATTCTTTTCCGAATTCGATAAACCGCATCCATTTAAAGTTGGAATGGATAGTTGCAATGTCCCAGGAGCTATTCGATTCTGTAAAAACATTTTGCCAGAATCATTGGACACATGTGAAGGCGGAAGATACAGTTGCTATATTGGCGCAGATATGACAATGGTTCCATGTAGCTTTGATCAAGATAGAAGATTTGAAGTATCTTTAAAAGAAATGTCAATTGAACAAGCATGGAATAGTGAACCATTTGAAAGGTTTAGAAACAGAATGCATAAAGCATGTCCTGGATGTCCTAAAAAGGAATTATGCATGGGTGGTTGTCCTTTGATGCCAGAAATAGTGTTTTGTAATAGCGATGAACGAAAATAAATTTAAACAAAAGGAGAATAAGTAATGGCGAAAAAAGATTATAAAATTATAGATGATGTTTTAATTATTGACGAAGGACGCAAAGAAATAAAAACTCATGAATTTTTTAATAAAAAATTTGTAAAAGTTATCATTCCAGAAGGAGTAGAAAAAATTGGATATTGGGCATTCGGTGCTTGCGAGAGATTAGAAGAAGTAATTTTTCCATCTACTCTTATAAGTATTGAGATGCAAGCATTTGCACTTTGTAACTTAAAAAAATTAACTTTTACTGATGGATGCCCAAAATTAAAAGAGGTTTGTCATTCTTCTTTTGGAAGTGATTGTTTATGGTTTAATCAACAACTAGAACAAAACGAATTTACAATTTTGGGGAAAGTTCTATTTTTACATGGGATCGGTTCAAATCATGTACTTGTACCAAATAATGTAGAAATTATAGCATCGGATTCTTTCAATTCTCAATTGATTGAAAGTGTTATTTTACCGGAGGGTGTTAAAGTAATAGAAAATGCTGCTTTTGCTCGTTGTGAAAAGTTGCAATCTATAATTCTTCCTAGAAGCTTAGAAACAATTGGAAATGGTTCGTTTCATAGTTGTAAAATGTTAAAAGAAATTGTAATTCCTAATAAAGTGAAAAAAATTGGGGATAATGCATTTCGCTCATGCTCAAATTTGGAGAAAATAATTCTACCATCTAAATTGAAATCAATAGGAGAGAATGCTTTTGCAATAAATATTGATGAAAACCTTCTGGATTTTAATGTTTTAGAAGGAATAGTTCCGGCACTGCTTAATGGTTGCAAAATAAATAATAATACATTGTTATGGCAATTAGATAATAGGTGGGATAATGAACAATTTATTAAAGAAGTTGTACTTATATATTTAACTCAATCTGGTAAGAAGGTTTTAGATAAGGCTACACTAATTTTAATGCGTAACTATGATATAGCAATTTCTGCAATGAAAGAATATCAAAATTGTTATGAATTAAAACCAAAGATAATAGAAAAAATCAATTCTTTTATTGAAGAATATGCGTAATGGAGGTAATTTTTTGTGAAAATTAGAACAGACTTTGTAACAAATTCTAGTAGCAGCAGTTATTGTGTTGAAATTGAAGTTGAGCTAAATGATGGATCGTGCTTTATTTTTGAAACAAAACCTAACGAATATGGAACGAATTCAAACTTGGAATGTAAGTTTGAAGATTTTTCAGGAATAAAAGATGTAAAAAGATTATGTAATATTTTAAATCTTTCAATGAGTGGTACAGGTAAAAATAAAATCAAATCATTTACGAAGGAATTAAGCGAAAATATAGAAAATATAGAAGACATTTCTTCGATTGTATTGAGAAGAATATGGACAAGTCATGGAGAATCTGCTAGTTGTTATATTAAAAATGATCAGCAATTTATGCATCTTTGCCAGAAAATTGTTAATTCAAAAAAGTCAGACAAGGAAGAAGCGATTACTAAACTAAGAGAACATTTGAAAAATGCGGAAGTGTATGTAGAAGGAGGATGGTCAGATAAATGGCCTACTGAATTCTGTAATTCAAATGTTGTTCCAAGATATAAATGCGATTTATCTTCAAAAAAATTAGAAAACATTGCAAAAAAAGCGATTAAAGAGAAGGATTATGGCGATGATGATTTAGCGGTTGAAACTATTATAATAGATATGAATAATAAAGTAGTAAATCAATCGGCTGATTTTTACATTTATGGAACAGATAAACAAATAGGGAAAAAGCAAGCTAAAAAAACAAATAATATGTTTGCAAATATAATTCATTCTCATTTTTCCGGATATGAAATATTAGAAAAAGTAGAAATCACTAGTCTAAACTCTAATGTTGAGGATCAATGTGATAGCATTGATTATTTGTTAAGAGATAATGAGAAAGCTATTGTTGCAATTTTAGTAAAAACAATAGAAAATGCTAAATCAAAAACGTTTAAAGCCATTATGCCTGTGCTTGATAGTATTCAAATTCCATATGTAGTAATAG
>JAXJVS010000010.1:0-1582 GCA_036308445.1 Bacilli bacterium
ATACGTAGTTCAAGATTTAGTTATTCGAAACAGAATTAGTATGTCAGAAGCAGAAGAAATGATTTCATGGAAGTATTTAATAGATAAACTTAGAGAACTATGAAATATGTAATGGAAATTAAAGACAGTAGTAAGGTATTCTTCATTAGTGATCCTCATTTCAATCACGGAAATATTATTAAATTCTGTGCTAGACCTTGGGAAACTAAGGAAGAAATGACTGAAGCTATGATTAATAACTGGAACTCAGTTGTGGGTCCAGATGATATTGTATTTTGTCTTGGTGATTTTATGTGGGCAAGTAGTTGGAATACAACTCTTGAAAGATTAAATGGTCATATCCATTTGATATGGGGTAATCATGATAGAAAAGACTTTAAAGAATCATATCTTAAACATCTAGAAAGTGTTCAAGAACAATTAACACTTATCATAGATAATAAGATTGTGTATTTGAATCATTTCCCTTTCTTGTGTCTACCTGCAGGACATTATCAATTATTTGGACATATTCATTTGAGTACAGAAAAGAATGAAGGTTATGATTTTATGAGAAGTCACTCACTTCAGCCTAACCAATATGATGTTGGGGCAGATCTAAATAACTATACTCCAATCTCCTGGAAACAAGTTTGGGAGAGATTGAAGTATCAAAAAGATAATAACCTTAATTGTTTACATTGGATTAAAAATGAAAGTAGCAGCGATAAGTGATTTGCACGGAATGCTTCCTTTATATCCTAGTGATTATTGGAAGGATTTAAATGATTGTGAAATTCTCTTTATTTGTGGTGATATTCTACCACTACGCATTCAATTTGATATGGTAGAATCTAAACGATGGCTTATAGAAGAATTTAAAATGTGGGCATCTGATCTTCCAGTAGAAAAAGTATACATAATTGCTGGAAATCATGATGCTTGGTTTGAACGTAATGATGTATTAGCACATGGTATCTTTTCTAAATACGATAAAGTTACGTATTTGAAAAATGAATATGTGGATTATATATCTAATCAAGATTCTAAAGTATATCGTATATTTGGAACTCCGTATTGTCACATATTTGGTAATTGGCCTTTTATGCGAGATGAAGAAACTCTTGCAAAGAAATTTAGTCAAATTCCAGGTAATGTAGATATTTTGATTTCTCACGATGCTCCATATGGTACTAGTGATATTTGTTTTGAAGGATGGGCAGCCGATGGACGACACAAAGGATGTCCTGAACTTAGAGATGCTATTATAGCTTCTAAACCAAGATATAATTTCCATGGACATTTACACTCTACTAATCATGGAGAAGAATTGTTAGGAGATACTAAAGTGTATAATGTAAGTATTCTTAATGAATCTTACGATTTTGTTTATGATCCTTTAATTATTAGAGTATGAGTACTTGGGTAATAATCTTACTAATATTATTTTGTCCTATTTGGATTCCATTTTTAGCTGCAATAATAGCTGTTGTATTAGCAGCTATTACTTTAGTTATCGTGTATTTAATATCAGAAATATTTGAATTACTTAAAATATGAAAAAGATTTTGTTAATTGTAGACCCACAAAATGATTTTATTAC
>JAXJVS010000011.1:0-1796 GCA_036308445.1 Bacilli bacterium
AAACTATAGATGTCGTAAGACATCTATTTTTGGTTAAGAAGGTAAAGTATGAAGAAATGATTTATGCTAGAAGAGTTACATTATGAAAACTATTAAATTTAAGAATTAAATCTGTTATGAGCGATGTTTATAATAATTTGGGTAAATATATGCCTTTGATGATATAAAAGGAGAAATCACTAAAGAAGATATAATAGCTATATACATCAATACCACCAATCTTATCAATTAAAGCAATTAAGCCATCAAAGTTAATTTTAACACCTAGTTCATGCTGAATACTTGCTATTGATGATTAAATATCTCCCCATCTACCACTATAAGACAACTTACTACTAGCATCTTTACAAGGAACATAGGCATATAGATCCCTTGTAAAGATGCTTTCTTAGTATTTGGATTAACAGTTAATAGAATATTAACATCATCTCTACCAGTACCATTAATCTTACCATTACATGATAAATCAACATTAAAAGCTTCCTTAGTAATATCTACTTCCTCTAAATAGCTAGAATTCATAGAAGACATAACAATCATATCAATAGTCCCATCTTTTAAGATACTCTGGTGAAGGACATGCAGAATAAAGAATGTAGAAAAAGATGAATGGGGAACAATAATCAAGTTAGGAAGAAGTGCATGATAATGCCTGTCATTTTTACAATATAAAACAGGAATTGTAATCATATCATAGTGAATATCATGATGAAAAGAAACATAGTGTCTTGAATAGCTTTTGAAATAAACAAGCTGAGATGATCTGCATGACTCACCATTATGTGTGTGAATAGAAGAAGCTGTAATATTATTAAGACAGTAATGTTCTATCTTTTCAATTTGAGAGAATACCGGTTCATTAAAAAATTAAAGTCCAGAGAATGAAAAGCATTCTTGATATTTAGTGCAAAATTTTGCATCATATGACTTGTATCATCAGTATCAAATGACGATTGAAAAGGAACAGTGTTAGAGGGGTAGGATACTTTAACAGGTTGTTTCTTTTCTTTTTCCTTTCATAATATTTATATGACTATCATACAATAAATCGTATAAAAAAGCAGTTGGAATATTATGCCGTTACAAAACGCATATTATCCACCTTTTGATTATTTTATTTTATTATTTAATGTATTAAAAATGCGGTTTAACATTGTAGATATAGATAAATCATTTGATTTCAAAGTTTTTGTAAGAACTTCTATTGTAAAACGATGATTTATATCTTCTACCACACCCTTAATAGCACTTCTTGATTCATTTTTTTCATACAGTTCAAAAAGATATCTAAAACGACCTCCATCTTGATAATATTTTAAAGAATGTTGAATATTAAAGGCAATAGCACTATCAATATATTTCTTTGCACTTTTTGCAATAGCAAAAGAAGAAGTCTCATTGTAATTGATAGCACCCATACTCATTGTACCACCATAACGAATATATTCATCTATACCTTTGATACCTAACACTGTTTCAAATTCACGATATGGTATAAAGGTAGTGTGAAGTGAGGTGCAACGATCATATAACTGTTCATATTCAGTAAATATAAAACCAAGAGAATCTTTGCCAGAAAAGACAATTTTCATTCTACTAGAAGCATAAATATCTGAAAATAATGCCGCTCTTCAATAAGGTCTTCCATTAATGTTACTTCATCAATGAAAACATATTGATATCCTTGCTGTTCTAAATATCTTAAATCGGAATTCATATCAGATAATGTATCTTTTCTTTTGAATTGAATAAAAGCAGCTTTTTGAAGCTAATCAGAAGTCATATCTAAAATAACT
>JAXJVS010000012.1:0-5862 GCA_036308445.1 Bacilli bacterium
ATTTATATAGGAGAAGAATAAAGACCTTGATTAGTCAAGGTCTTTTAAAATAAACTTATGTATAACTTCAGCTACTGCATCTTGATCATGATTAGCTTTACAAATATAATCACAATCATCTTTCATCCCTTCTACAACATTTGCAACACCTACACCTAAACCTGCAACTTTAATCATAGAAAGATCATTGTAGTTGTCACCGATTGCAATAGTTTCCTCTTGCTTAATATTTAATAGCTTTGCAAGAGATAATAATCCTGCTCCCTTATTAACACCTTTATGATTAAATTCGATATATCTATTTGCGGAATAACTTACATCTATATCACTAGTTATATCTTCTAATTCTTTCGCAATCTTTTGTAAATATTCATAATTAGTATTCATATATAAAGCTTTCACAATATCCTGTCCTTTAAGAAAATCAATGTTATCATCAAATATTTCTACAACTTTCATTCTTCCTGCAAGATAATCTTTTTCTTCTTGAATATAGTTATAAGCATATACAGTATCTTTAGTATAGATATGAATACATACGTTATAGTTTAATCCTCTTTTGAATAATTTGCTTGCTAAATCAAAAGAGATACCTTCAAAGTGTAATAATCTATTTCCTTTATTTTCTGTAATGGCTCCGCCATTATATGAAATAACATATTCATTTTCTTTATCATATAAGTCTAAAACTTTTAAGTTGTTGTCTACGGTATTAAATCCTCTACCAGTAGCAGGTACAAACTTAACCCCTAATTCTTTAGCTTTCTTAATAGCTTCTATATTCTTTTTAGAGATAGTTCTATCTGTTGATAATAAGGTTTCATCTAAATCACATGCTATAATTTTATACTTCATTATTCTTCCTCCAGTAACTAACTATAGTATAACTTGAAGTTTTTCTTTTTTTCATATATTTCAATATATGAAAATAAATTTATGGCATTATTTGTAAAAAGAGTTGACATAGGCTAACTAAAGGATTAAAATCTTAATGAAGGTTAGATGTTGCTAACTAATATGTTGGTATATTGATTTTAACTGAAGAAGTTGCTTATATAGTATAGGAGAGAACTATGAATTTAAATGATGCTAAGATGGGAGTACAATATATTATAAAAGATATTCAAACTGATGATGAAGAATTGAATTCTTTCTTATTTTCATTAGGATGTTATAGTGGTGAACCTATTACAGTTGTGAATCGTAAGAAAAATAGCTGTGTGGTAGCGATTAAGGATGGACGTTATAATATTGATAATTATTTAGCTGATGCGATTATAATATAGTAGTGGTATAGTGATGAAAATCACTATTATATTTTGGTTAGTGGTTAGCTCTCACTAACTAAAAGGTTAATATGTATAAAAGCAGAGGGGGAAAAATAATGAGAATTGCTTTAACAGGTAATCCTAATAGTGGTAAAACGACTATGTATAATGCCTTAACTGGACGTAATGAACGTATTGGTAACTGGGCTGGGGTTACAGTAGAAATGAAAGAAAGTTTAATTAAAAAGAATTGTTATGATGGAACTGAAGAATTGATTGCAGTTGACTTACCAGGTGCATATTCAATGTCTCCATTTACATCAGAAGAAAGTATTACTAGTGGATATGTCAAGAATGAAAATCCAGATGCAATTATTGACATTGTAGATGCTACTAATTTAAGTAGAAGTTTATTCTTTACAACTCAATTATTAGAGTTAGGTATTCCAGTTGTAGTAGCTTTAAATAAAAGTGATATTAATGACAAGAAAAACACTCAAATTGATGTTGATTTATTATCTAAAAAATTAGGGTGTCCTGTTATTAAAACTGTAGCTGAAGTTAGTGCTGATGCTGGTTTAAAGGAAGTTGTTAATAAAGCAGCCTCATTAAAAGGAATGGGACAAACTGCTCCTTTTGATGAAGGTAATATTGATTTAACAAATAAAGCAGAAGTAGAAGCTGCTGATAGAAAACGTTTTGCATTTGTTAATGAAATCGTAAAAGAAGTTGAAACAAGAGAAATTTTAACTAGTGATAAGAATTTCCAAGATAAAATTGATGATATTATCACAAACCCAATTATTGGTATTCCAGTATTTGCGTTAGTTATGTTCTTAGTATTTGATATTTCACAATCAACTTTTGGTCCATTCTTAGCTGATACATTAGTTGCATGGATCGAAACATTTCAAGGATGGGTTGCTGAAATGGTTTCAGGTGCTTCACCATTCTTACAAGCATTATTAGTTGATGGTATTATTGGTGGTGTAGGAGCAGTTGTTGGTTTCTTACCATTAGTTATGGTTATGTATTTCTTAATCGCTTTATTAGAAGATTGTGGATATATGGCACGTGTTAGTGTTGTTATGGATCCTATCTTTAAACGTGTTGGTTTATCAGGAAAATCTGTTATTCCAATGGTTATTGGTACTGGATGTGCTATTCCTGGTATCATGGCTTGTCGTACTATCAGAAATGAGAGAGAACGTAGAGCTACAGCTATGTTAACACCATTTATGCCTTGTGGGGCTAAATTACCTGTTATTGCTTTATTTGCTGGTGCATTCTTTGCAGATGCTTCTTGGGTTGGTACTTTAATGTATTTTGTGGGTATCTTATTAATCTTCTTAGGAGCATTATTAGTTAATAAAATTACTGGTTATAAATATAGAAAATCATTCTTTATTATGGAATTACCAGGGTATAAAGTTCCAAGTTTAAAAAGAGCATTTATCTCAATGTTATCTCGTGGTAAAGCTTATATCGTAAAAGCTGGAACTATCATCTTAGTATGTAATACAGTTGTACAAATTATGCAATCATTTAACTGGAGCTTACAATTAGTAGAAGAAGGTATGGAATCTACTTCTATCTTAGCAAGTATTGCTAATCCATTTGCCATTGCTTTAATTCCTTTAGGATTTGGTGCTTGGCAATTAGCAGCAGCAGCAATTACTGGATTTATTGCAAAAGAAAATATTGTTGGTACTTTAGCTGTATGTTATAGTTTAACTAACTTTATCGATACTGAAGAATTAGCTTTAATGGGTGGAGCTAATGAAGTTGCAATGGTTATGGGATTAACTAAAGTTGCAGCATTAGCTTACTTAATGTTTAACTTATTTACACCACCTTGCTTTGCAGCATTAGGAGCAATGAACTCAGAAATGCAAGATAAGAAATGGTTATGGGGTGGAATTGGTTTACAATTCGCTACTGGTTATGTTGTTGCATTCTTAGTATACCAAATTGGTACATTTGTAACTACTGGTGCTTTAGGAGCTGGATTCTTACCAGGATTAATTGTTGTTGCAGTTATCGTAGCAGTTATTGTATACTTAATTAAGAAAACAGAAACAAGTTTTGTTGCTGAATATAAATTAAAATAAAAAGGAGTATTGTATGACAGATATAATTGTAATTGGAATTTTAGTAATTATACTTGTATTAGCACTTCTATATATAAGAAAAGAAAAAAAACGAGGTATAAAATGTATAGGTTGTCCTTTGGCAGGAGAATGCGCAAAGAAGAATTCTAATTGTGACTGTCAAACAAAGTAATCATGATAGACTTTAGCTTATGCTAAAGTCTTTTTGTTATGTTACGAACACAAATACAACATTACTATTTATATATACATATATAACATAAATATAATTGACGTATATGTAACTTTGTGATACTTTTTAAGTAGGAAGAGTGTATAAAAAGTACTTGCATATGTTGAAAAAATGAATCTATTTTCAATAATTTACGAAAGAGGTGAGACCAATGGATGTTTCATTTCTATATAAGTATTATCATAATATTTGATGTATGAAAGTAGAGGTAAAAGCTATGAAAGAGAAAATCAAAAAAGTGAATAAAGTAAAAAGCTTTATTATAATTATTATAGTTTTTATTGTATTTGTTATTGGATATTCATATTTTACAACTCATAGAGTTTTGAATGATCTTTTGGTAATGATAGAAAATAATGAATTGATGTTACTAGAATATGAGGATATAGACGAATATTTAAAAGATAATGGATATAGTATTCAAAAAAATGAAGAAAATGATGATATACAGAAAGTATATGTAAAAAATGATGAAAAGATTATTATATCTGATAATAGTATGATAGAATATAGATTCATATATAGTGATAGAGAAATGACACCAAGACTTTATAATGTAGAATGGAATGACTCTTTTAAAGAAGTAAAAGCTAAGTTAGGAATAAATATCTTGAATACAAGATTAAGTTCTTTAGAACTTGATTTTAGAACTTCTATTGTAGTTTCAAATACATCTATTATTATAACAGCTGATCATGGCTCGGATTATGCATATTTTTTAGAGTTTGATGAAAATAAGCTACTTAAAGAAATAACTGTTATTAAGTATAACTTAACAACAGTTAATAAATAATATAAAGATACCCCTATTCGATAATGAATAGGGGTATCTTAAGTTTAATTCTTAATAAAGTGTACCATCAGAACCGCATACTAGAGTAACTGCTTCAGTAACAGTTTCTACTGCTACGCCATTATTATATCTTTTTCCAGTACCTTTAGCTGTAGCACTAGCTCCACTTTTGCTTGCAGAGGATGAAGTTATTTTTCAATTTGAATTTGATACAGTTGTTGATACTGATGAAGTTGTACATGTACTATGACTTCCGTCGTATTCAAATGTACCTTTTACAGTTACCGACCAAAGTAGATTTTTACTACTATCCAATACTTTTGTGGTTTTAGTTCCTACTTTTTAATATGTCGAACGTGTTTTTGTAATATCTATTTCCTGTATAATATATTCAACATATATATTTTCAGCTATTTCTTTAGAATTGGAATCTATTTCATAAGCTAAAGTAGTATTTGTACCTGAAAAAGCTATTAATACGCTTATTAATAAACTAGTCAATTTTTTCATTGCTTATTTCCTCTGGTTCTGTAGTTTCTGTATATGTAGCTCTATAACTGATTGAATCATTATAATCTTTATAGATAAGATATCCTTTCCATAAGCTTAAGAATGCAAAGAGTATAATTAAGATCATACATGTTTTTTTTAATGTATTCTTGATACTTATTCTATCAAGAATATAATCATTATTCTGCATATCGAGATATCCATAGACTATATCTTTTGGATAGCCAAACTGTTCAGTAAGATCATCATAAGTTATGTTATCATTATTCTCTTTGTATTGTAGAATATCTTTCTTGAATTGTTTTAGATATTCTTTCTCTTTCTTACTATTAAAAGGCATTAAAGATTTTATATCAGATATATATTTGTCTATACATTTCATACATTGTCAGCTACCTGTATACTAATAAGATTATCAATACCTACGGTTAATTTACGGTATTCTTTTATCATTTCAAACATTTTTTCTTCTCCTGATGGTTCAATATGGTAGTAAACTCTTATTTTTCTACCTACTTGTTTTTCATAACTAGATATATGTTTGTTTTCTAATAGTTTATAAAGAATAGGATATAGTACGCCTTCTTTGATATTGATTAGATTATTTGTTCCTTCAGATAACAACTTAGATATTTCATAACCATAACAATCATTGTTATACAGGATGCAAAGTAAAAGCATTTCTAGTTTAAAATAGTTATTTCTTCCTGCCATAAATGTAATCACCTTTCATCTAAATAATATATAAATACTATCAAAAAATCAATACCTGTATAAAATAAATACCATTGACAAATAAACATAGAATGCTAAAATGAAATTAGGGAAATTACTATCCTAAATGAAGATGGTATTATTTATGAAAAAAATGTTAAGATTTCTTGTCGTTTTTGCAATGTTGTTTTGTCAATTTTATAATGTACATGCCTTAGAGGTAAATGAGTCGAA
>JAXJVS010000013.1:0-5374 GCA_036308445.1 Bacilli bacterium
ATCAGGGGTGCGCTCTAACCAACTGAGCTACAGGCCCATCGCCGACTGCTCGTATATAATAACACATACTACATTATTCGTCAATAACTTTTTGAATTTTTTTTAATTTTTTTATTTATATATCTTTTCCTATAGCCTATTACTTATCCCTAAATGACTTATAAATATAACAATAAAGAAGCCATTTTTAAGTTTCAATTTTTACTTCTTTATATTTTTCAATTCCATTACTTATACTTACTGCTAACTTCTTATGATATTTACTGCTTTTTAATTGTCCTCTTTCATTCGCATTGCTAATAAAGCCACATTCTATGAGCACTCCTAAAGAAGAAGTTGCTCTCAAAACCTGAAAATGACAAGAAGAAATACTTTTCTTGGTTCCAGTGACTTCTTTCATTGTTGTATGAATAGCAGAAGCTAATTTTTCTCCTTCTTTACTACCTTCAAAATAAAATACCTGTGAACCCCAGGCACTAGATGAAGATGAATTTAAATGAATACTTAAAAACAAATCTGGTTCATATTTATCTATCTGAATTGCCCTGAGGTACATATCATCTGCTTTAGAATAATTATAATTTCTTCTTGTCATATCTTGATCATCTGTTCTCGTTAAATACACAGTTGCTCCTCTAGATTCCAATTCTTCTTTTAATGCAAAAGAGATTTTTAAATTCAGGTCAGCTTCATGTAAATTACCATATTTTGCCCCACAATCTTCTCCCCCATGACCAGGATCTAATACTATTTTCATTCCCTGCAATAACTGTATATTAACAACTTGCCCACTATAAGGAGTATAAACAATAAACATCAAAGACAATACTAAGATTATAGATAACCATTTTTTCTTCATCTTATCACCAGTTTAATATATGTATAAAATAAAGAAATATGAAAAGGTATTGGATAAATATCATTATCCAATACCTTTATATTCTAACGATTAATAGATGAAGCAATTGTATGATAAGCCCAACGTTTACCTCTAATAGCAATAGATAAAGTCATAATATTTTCAGGTAAAGCAATACCAGCATAGCCAGCATCGCCAATATGCTGAATATCAACACCACAACGCTTATTTGTTAAAGCAATCATTCTAATAGTATCTTCATCACTACCTTCTTGACTTGTTCCAATAGCACTTAATGATAAAGCTCCTTTAGATTTGATTAGCTGACATGCCTTTGTTAATGTTTCTTCTGATAAACCAGGTACAGTATATACCGCTGGCATTAAAATAACATCTGCACCAGCATCAATAAATCTTTCAATACTATCCAAGTCTACTAATGGTTCATCAATACCAGAAGAATGCATCTTACCAGCAATAATCAACCCACCAAAATATTCTTTTGCTTCTAAAATAGCTTTTTCAATTGAAGCATTACTTACACCAGTTCCAGGATTTCCTGTTAAACAAATAAAATCAAATCCTAACTCTTTTGCTTTGATAAATGTTTCTTTTGTAGCATGTCTTCCATGAGAAATTTCAGTACGAGTTTCCATTAATTCAGCTTCCTGATCAATTGGCTCTAGATTAACACCAACAGGTCTACCTATTAATTTCTTTAATAGTCTTACTGGATCATCAGTTTCAGGCAATCCCTTGATTTCAGGATAATCACAATCAAACACATTCATTAATACCATATCACTTCCAAATGCCACTGCAACCTCCGCATTTGTAAGATCAGGAAATAGCGGTGGAACACCAACACAAGTTTCTGTCATTACAATTCTACCTTCACACGCTAGTATAGACTGTTTTAATTCAGCGGCAGTCATATTGACTTTTTCACTAGCATTACAATTTAATAATCTCTTCATTTTTTCTTCCTCCATACATCACATAATTTCATTATAATACAGGTTAGCTTATTTTCAAAGCATATCATCCTTAAGAAATACATATTTCTATATTATAATAATAATGGTGATATAAATGAAAAAGATATTATTAACTTTGTTATCTCAATGTTTAATAATTATTGGTATAATTTATTGTTATGTCAATAATGATATTTATTATATATTCAACAAATCATATACTAATGCAGATTTTGGCATAGAGAATTATTTATCTTATACTGATACAAATAATAACGGTATAGATGATGTCATAGATGTCTTAAATGGTGCTAAAGAAGAAGCTAAGAGACATCCTACATATCATAGTGAATACTATGATGGAGGATATCCTCCTGACGATGAAGGTGTTTGTACAGATGTTATATGGCGCAGTTTTAAGAATGCTGGTATCGATATTAAATCGATGATTGATAAAGATATTCAAGAAAATACTAAATTATATTATCGTGTAGATGTGCCTGATCCTAATATTGATTTTAGAAGAGTTCCTAATTTAGATGTTTTCTTTTCTAGATATGGTACAAGTTTATCTACTGATCCTTATGACATAGATCAATGGCAAGCTGGAGATATTGTTGTGTTTTCTAATAAACATATTGGTATTGTTTCAGATTTAAGAAATAAAGAAGGTATATCCTACATCATTCATAACGCTGGACAAATTCATTTTGAAGAAGATGCCTTAGTTAATTACGATAAGCATACACCTATAAAATCTCACTATCGTTTTAATTATCGTTGATTTAATAATTTAATATATTCATTTTCATGGATAATTTTTAAATCCTGACCACTTTTTATTAAATCCAATGCTTTTAATACCTTTTTATTTTTTCTACCAAATCTTACTTTATAATAGCCTTCTTTACCTATAACCAATAAATTTGTTTGAGTACTCACTTGATTAGCAGGTAAGGCACTTACCTGCTTTGTTTTTTCGGTTAATATTTCTTTTGGTATTGAAAGCTTTCCGGTAAAACATACAGTTTGATGATATAAATCATTAATCTTAATTTTTGGTAATTTTTTTAGATGAACTATTGTTTCTGGAGAAATAATATTTCTATAATAATTATGCTTCATCTCTCCAAAAGCAATATGATAATGCATATGTAATGATGTTAAGTCATCAAACCCTTCATTTTTTACCATACATTTCAAAATATATGCACATGCTTTAGCATCTTCTAAAGCATGATGAGCTTTATGTTTAAAATCATAAATCTTAGTCAGTTCAACTAAGTTATATTTTTGTAATTCCGGATGTAATAAATGTGCTAAAACATTTGTACATGACATTTTTACATAAGGATATGTTAATCCATATTGAATCATTGTTGCTCTAATATGAGTCATATCAACACTTATATCATGTGATACAACAATTGAATCTTCAAAGTAATACTTTATTTCTTTCCATACCTGATCAAAAGATCTTTCATAAATGAGATCTTCTACTTTAATATGATGAATACTGTATCTTATTGAATCATGTTTTAAACACTTAGGTTTGATTAATGAATAATAGGTAGAAACAATTTTAAAATCTATCATTTCAACAATGCCAATAGAACAGATACTTCCAGGATCATTATTAAGCATTTCAATATCAAAAACAACAAGTCTTTCAGCCATGAATTCCAACCGCCTTTTTTGCTAAAGAATCAGCCATATCATTGTATAAATCCCCACTATGTGCCAATACTTTTATAAATGAAATATGAATCTTCTGCTTATATTTTTCAATTGATTGAACATATTCTATTGTTCCTTTTTTATTAGCTTTCCACTTCTTAGTCGCCCATTTTTCAATACCTTCATAATCATAATATATACAAATAAATGATTCCTTCTTCCAAATAGCATATTCAATTGCCTTTAAGCTCCCTAAGATTTCACCAGCTACATTTCGCATAGATACATAATCAGAATGATTACCTTTTCCTGATAGCTGTTGAATGACTTTCTGGTTTTCAATAATAACACAACCATAACCATATTCTTTTGTTTTTATGTTATAACTTCCATCAACATAAGCAATTAAACCATGCTCATTTATAACCATTTTTTCTTCTTTTAAAAAATGAAGAGCGTCACTTTTATCTTTAAAAGACTTATAAACAGCACCAGAAAATCCTTTAACTTGTTCTTCACATTCTGCCCATGATTCAAATATTCCTGTTTGTCTTCCATTTTTTACAGCATAATATTTACCCATTAAAAAAACCTCCATTACTATAATAGAAAGAAATCATTAATTTGTCTAGAAAAAGTTAAAAAACTAACATTGTTTAATCACACAAAAAACATTATAATGAATAAAAAAGGAGAGAAATAAGATGAAAATTGAAAAAAGATTTTTAAAATATATAAGTTTTGACACTCAATCAGATCCTCATTCTTCTACTACCCCTTCAACTGCTAAACAACATGATCTAGCAGATTTTTTAGTAGAAGAAATGAGAATATTAGGATTGGTTAATATTATTAAAGATGAGTATGGAGTCGTTTATGGTACTATTCCTTCAAACAATAATCATATTGGAGATGTGATTGGCTTTATTGCTCATTTAGATACTGCATATGATGCTAGTGGTGCAAATATCAATCCTCAAATTATTAGAAACTATGATGGCTCTATAATTCCATTAAACGAAACAATGAATTTAGATCCTCACACATATCCAGAATTACTCACATTAATTCATCATGATTTAATTACAACTGATGGTACAACTTTACTTGGTGCAGATGATAAAGCTGGCATTGCGATTATTATGAGTATGGCAGAATATTTATATCGTCATCCTGACTTTAAACACAATGATATTCAAATTGCTTTTACACCTGATGAAGAGATAGGACAAGGCACAAAAAATTTTAATATTCAAAGATTTAATGCTGATTATGCTTATACTATTGATGGTGGTGATATTCATGAGATTTATTATGAAAACTTCAATGCTTTTGATGTTTCTGTTACTATCCATGGAACGGCTACTCATACGGGATATGCATATCATAAAATGCTTCATTCTCCTTCTATTGCTTTTGAATTTGATAGAATGCTTCCTTGCCATAAAAAACCAGAATTAACTAAAGATAGAGAAGGATTCCATTATTTAAAAGAAATGAAAGGTAATTGTGAAAAAACAGTTTTAGAATATATTGTAAGAGATCATGATTATGATGAATGTTTAAATCAGATACATGATTTTTATCGCATAGCTGATTATTTAAATGCATATTATGGTAAAGAGATTATTGAGGTTGAAGATCATATGAGATATTTAAATATGAAAGATAAAGTTATACTTAAACCTGAAATTATTGAACAAGTTAAACAAGCAATGAGAGATATTGACTTAGTGCCCCAGATTGTTCCAATCAGAGGTGGTACTGATGGTGCTAGATTAACGCAAAAAGGTTTATTATGTCCTAATTTAGGAACAGGTGGTTTTAATGCTCATAGTGTTTATGAGTTTGTTTCTATTAC
>JAXJVS010000014.1:0-4921 GCA_036308445.1 Bacilli bacterium
CAGGTTGAAAGATATATCACTGGTACATTAGAATATGATCCAAATACTGAATGTGATCATCATAAACATGATGCAAATCACAAATGTCATTAAATTATTTTCAAAATATGAAAATAATTTGACTTATCAATATTAATAACATAAAATTCGTGCTGTTCATTAAATAATAAATGTTTTTAAATATATGGGAACTACGAAAGTAGTTGAAGAAGTAACGCTAAGCTTGCTTAAACTTTATTATGTTTATATCTTTATCGTGAATTGCTCATTTAACTGTCTACTACTCCAATTTTGTTTTATTGCAATTTCTGTTGAGTTATTTAAGATAAAATGCTCGTACCCCCTATATGAATGGCGTTTGGGAAAAAGGAACTAACTTGGGATATTTAAAAACATGAGAAAAAACTGTAAAGAGGAAGGACTTTACAGTTTTTTTGTATTTAAAAATAATAAAAAGATGATATTAAAAAAAGCCTAAAAAAGAGAATATATAAGTATAGAGATATTTATGAGGAGGAAAAACATGGAAATATTAGATATGGCACGTTTTGATGATCAACAAATTGAAGAAAGAGTATCTCAATATGCTCATGATGGCTTTTTTCACTATCTTATAACCAATCATGATGAAATTTGCAGCAATCCAAAGAGAAAGAGATAGACTAGCCTTAGAAACATATAAGAAAAAGGTCAGAAAAGAAGGCAGAGCAGAAGGTATAGAAAAGGAAAAGTTGATTAATGTACATAGACTTGTTAGACGTGTTTATAATGATGAAGCTTGCTGGTTAGATAAATGTACATTAGAACAATTAGATTATGCCTTAGATATTATTCTTGATAAATTAGATTATAATGAATTTAAAGATAAAGTATTAAGCCTATAAAATATTTATCTTCAAACATTGTAAGCAGGATTCATATTAATGAGTCCTGTTTTTATATGTGATGAAAAGTATTAGTTCTAAGAAGAATGATTAGTCTTTTCATTTTCAGGTAAGATTGATAAAATAAGGGTAATTATATAAACAAGGAGAAATACAATGTCTCAATATTATAAAACAGGTGATTTTGCGAAAATGGCAAATCTTACAATAAGAACAATTAGGTATTATGATAAAATAGGTTTACTTAAACCAACAAGAATAGATACTAATGGTTATAGATTATATAGTGATAAGGATTTTTTGAAACTGCAAAAAATTCTATCATTAAAAAGTTTAGGGTTTTCTTTAGAAGAAATTTTTTCTATGACTGTTAATGATAGCTATGTATCTTTACAAAAATCATTTTCTTTACAAAAGAAAATGATAGATCAAAAAATTGAGAATCTTATTAACATAAAAGAATCATTAGAAAAAACCGAAGAATATATAAAAAATAATAAAAATATAGACTGGGAAAAAGTATTAGATGATATTAATTTTTCAGTTATGGAAAAAAATCTTATTCAACAATATAAGGACTCTACTAATATAGATATAAGAATAAGATTGCATGAAAAATATTCTGTTAATCCTATATCATGGTTTGAATGGTTATTTTCAAATTATGAATTAAAAGAAAAGGCTAAAATATTAGAAATAGGTTGCGGTAATGGGAAATTGTGGCAAGTGAATCAAGATAAGATTTCAAATACTTCTATCGTGCTTTCAGATATATCTCAAGGGATGGTAGAAGATGCCAGAGATAATTTAAAAAATTTTTCTAATATTAAATATAATTGTTTTGATTGTCATCTTATTCCTTATGAGGATGAGTGTTTTGATGTTGTGATTGCTAATCATGTATTATTTTATTTGAGTGATATTAATTCTGCATTAAAAGAAATAAAAAGAGTATTAAAGCCTAATGGTATCTTTTATTGCAGTACATATGGAGTTAATCATATGAAAGAGATAACCGATTTAATAAAAGAGTATAATCCTAAGATTACACTATCTAATATTCATTTATATGATGTCTTTGGATTAGAAAATGGAAAAGAAATATTATCTCAGTATTTTAATAAAATTAATTTAAAAAAACATGAAGATTATTTGGTCGTTGATAATGCAGACGATATTACTAATTATATATTATCTTGCCATGGTAATCAGGTTGAATATATTTTAAAAGATAGTGAATCATTTAAAAAATACATAGAAAAAAAAGTCAATTCATCAATAAAGATTACTAAAGATGCAGGAATGTTTATATGTTATAAAAGTGCTAATAATCCGGTTAAAGATGAAAAATAATAAAAATAGTATTGACCATGACGTAACGTCATGGTTTATATGTTTAGATGTAAAAATATGGGAGGACTATATATGAAGGGAATTATTTTAGCAGGTGGAAGTGGGACACGTTTATATCCACTTACTCAAGTTACAAGTAAACAATTATTACCAATTTATGATAAACCGATGATTTATTATCCGTTAAGTATTTTAATGAATGCTGGGATTAAAGATATTTTAATTATTTCTACACCTAATGATACTCCTAGATTTGAAGAGTTATTAGGAGATGGAAGTCAATTTGGAATTTCATTGCAATATAAAGTACAGCCATCTCCAGATGGTTTAGCACAGGCTTTTCTATTAGGAGAAGAATTTATTGATGGAGATAGCTGTGCAATGATCTTGGGAGATAATATCTTCCATGGTCATGGATTAACAAAGAGATTAAAGACTGCTGCTTTAAAAGAAGAAGGAGCAACTGTATTTGGATATTATGTAGATGATCCAGAAAGATTTGGGGTAGTAGAATTTGATGAAAATGGTAAAGCTATATCTATTGAAGAAAAACCAAAACAGCCTAAATCTAATTATGCAGTTACTGGATTATATTTCTATGACAATAAAGTTGTAGAATATGCAAAGAAAATTAAACCAAGTGCTAGGGGTGAACTAGAAATTACTGATTTAAATAAGATTTATTTAGAAAAGGGTAATCTAGATGTAACATTGTTAGGACAAGGGTTTACTTGGTTAGATACAGGTACTCATGAATCATTAGTAGATGCAACTAACTTTGTAAAAACAGTAGAAACTCATTCTCATAGAAAAATTGCTTGTCTAGAAGAAATTGCTTATTTAAATGGATGGATTTCTAAAGAAGAGTTACATAAAGCATGTGAATTATATTCAAAGAACCAATACGGAAAGTATTTAAAAGATGTAATAGAAGGGAAGTATATTGATTAATGAAAGTGATTGAAACAAAGATTCCGGGTGTATTAATTATAGAAACAGATGTATTTGGAGATCACAGAGGATATTTTACTGAAACATATTCTAAACCTAAATATGAGAAATTAGGAATTACTGTAGACTTTGTACAAGATAATATGTCATTTAGTGCTCAGAAAGGAACTTTAAGAGGATTACATTGGCAGAATCCTCCTTATGCTCAATCTAAATTAGTATCTTGTACAAGAGGTAAAGTCATTGATGTGGCAGTAGATATTAGAAAAGGAAGTCCTACATATGGGCAGTGGGTTTCAGTAGAATTAAGTGCAGAAAATCATAGACAGTTTTTTATTCCACAAGGATTCGCTCATGGTTTCTTAACTATTAGCGATGATGTAGAATTCAGATATAAAGTCGATAATGTCTATAATAAAGAATCTGAAGGTGGAATGAGATATGACGATCCAACAGTCAATGTTGATTGGGGACAATTATTAAATGGTATAGAACCTGTATTAAGTGATAAAGATAGAACAGGTCCTACTTTAGAAGAATCAAATAATCAATTTGTATATGAAGGAGAATAGAAAATGAAGATTTTAGTAACTGGTGGAGCAGGATTTATCGGAGGGAACTTTGTTCACTATATGGTAGAAAAATATCCTGAAGATATGATTGTAAACTTAGACTTATTAACTTATGCTGGTAATTTAGAAACATGTAAACCAGTAGAAGGTAAATCTAATTATAAATTTGTGAAAGGTGATATTGCTGATAGAAAGTTTATCTTTGATTTATTTGAAAAAGAAAAATTTGATATAGTTGTTAACTTTGCAGCAGAATCACATGTAGATAGAAGTATTGAAGATCCTGAAAGCTTCGTAAGAACTAATGTTATGGGAACAACGACATTGTTAGATGCATGTAATAAATATGGTATTAAAAGATATCATCAGGTTTCTACTGATGAAGTATATGGAGATTTACCATTAGATAGACCGGATTTATTCTTTACAGAAACAACTCCATTACATACATCTAGTCCATATAGTTCATCTAAAGCTTCAGCAGACTTATTTGTATTAGCTTATCATAGAACATATGGTTTACCAGTAACAATTAGTAGATGTTCTAATAATTATGGTCCATACCATTTCCCTGAAAAATTAATTCCATTAATGATTTCTAGAGCTTTAGCTGATGAATCATTACCAGTTTATGGAACAGGAGAAAATGTAAGAGACTGGTTACATGTTTATGATCATTGTGTTGCTATTGATTTAATCATCAGAAATGGCAGAGTTGGAGAAGTTTATAATGTAGGTGGTCATAACGAAAGAACGAATTTAGAAGTTGTAAAGACTATCTTAAAAGCATTAAATAAACCAGAATCATTAATCAAATACGTAAGTGATAGAAAAGGTCATGATTTAAGATATGCTATTGATCCAACAAAATTAGAAACAGAATTAGGATGGAAACCAAAATATAACTTTGATACAGGAATCCAACAAACAATTGAATGGTATTTAAATAATAAAGAATGGTGGCAAAACATTCTTTCAGGAGAATATCAAAACTATTTCCAGAAGATGTATGTAGATAAAGGAAGAGTTGAAGAATAATGAAAGTATTAGTAACTGGAGTTAAAGGACAATTAGGATATGACATTGTAAAAGAATGTCAGTTAAGAAATATAGAAGCTATTGGTGTTGATATTGATGAGATGGATATCACAGATAGTGAGC
>JAXJVS010000015.1:0-16843 GCA_036308445.1 Bacilli bacterium
CTTATCACCATCTCTTAATTCAACAGCTTCATAAATTCCAGTAGAAGCTCCACTAGGAACACTAGCTCTTCCGCAAGCTCCACTTTCAGTAGTGACTTCAACTTCAACTGTTGGGTTTCCACGAGAATCTAAGATTTCTCTGGCATATACACTTTTAATTTTATCCATGATTTTCCTCCTAGTATTTTACTCCTGCGTGGTTGGCACAGGAGTAAAAAATGATTTATACAAAATAGTTAGTCGCTTCTAACTGATATTAGAATAACATATATTATTAAAAAAATCAATAAGAAAGTTAGCTAAAGCTAACTGAATTATCGATTGATTTGACATAAGAGATAAAGAATGTTAAATTGTGATTAGTTAGCGAATGCTAACAAATGAGGAGGAAAATATATGAAAATTGTTTATGCATCAAGAACTGGAAATGTAGAATCTATTATAGATAGATTAGATATTAAAGACGCTTTAAAAATTGAAAATGGGTTAGAAGTATGTGATGAAGAATATATTTTATTCACTTATACTGATGGTTATGGAGATGTTCCATATGAGGTAGAAGAATTTTTATCTGTTAATTTTGAATTATTAAAAGGTGTTATTGTTAGTGGTGATTTAGGATACGGAGAAGCTTATTGTAAAGCAGGAGATGTGATTAGTGAAAATTATAATGTTCCATGTCTTTATAAAGTAGAAAATGATGGTACTGCTGAAGATATAGAAAATATAAAGAATATGATTAAGTTGTAATGTTTATATTTTTGAGGTTATTATAACTATGTAATTGAAGAGAAGTTTTTAGTATATAATTCATTTTTGATGAAGAAAGTTGCAAAAGTCAATATAAAAATGTTGGAAAGTGGACAAAATAATAATGTAGGAAAGCCAACATTTTTATTTTGTCCTTATTAATCAGATTCCGTTAAGTGGTACTATGTCCAGATTTTAGACAACTTAAATTCATGTTTTTAAATTACGTTGTCACATTCAAACAATATTGTTTCTCATATTGTACTGGTGATTCATAATTACAATGAGAATGTATTCTTACTGTATTATAGAATCCTTCTATATACTCAGATATCAGTCTATTCGCATGCTTATAATTCATTAATTTTTGTCATTTAATTAATGAATGAAAAGATTCAATACATGCATTATCCCATGGAATGCCTTTATGTGAATAACTAGGAATCATGCTCTTAGTTAATTAATATACTTCACTTGTATATTACACTCCTTTATCGCTATTATGTCGAATTCGGTATAACAACGACAATGGATGGCAGTATCAAATGAAGCATTATCGTGAATTGCTAATTGCAGTATTTTTATTAGAGACATTTGGTACAGAATAATGAATTTAATCAATTATTCTTACTGCTGGAATTATAGTTATTATTTATGATGGATATTTCTTGATAACATATTATACAAGTAAAAATATTATTAGAGAAAGATAGAATTTGGCACTTCGTAGAAGTGTCTTTTTTCATATTTAGATATTATCACTCATATATTTATTGAGGTGAAATAAGTGTTTAGAAAGATCATGTTATGTTTATTGTGTACATTATGCTTAATAGTACCAGTAAAAGCAGAAGAATTAAAATTAACTCCTAATGCTGGTGCATCTATTCTTATTGAAGCCAATAGTAGAGAAGTATTATATAAGAAAAATGAGAAAGAAAAGATGTATCCAGCAAGTACGACCAAGATTATGACTATGATATTAATGTTTGAAGCTATAGAGAATGGTAGCTTAAAATGGGATGACATACTTACTTGTAGTGCTTATGCTTCTAGTATGGGTGGTAGTCAGGTGTACTTAGAAGAAGGGGAAAGAATGAGTGTAGAAGATTTATTTAAGTCTATAGCGATAGCTAGTGCTAATGATGCCTGTGTTATGGTAGGCGAAAGAATAGCTGGCAGCTGTGATCATTTTGTAGATATGATGAATGAAAAAGCGAAGAAGCTTAATCTTGTAAATACTCATTTTATGAATCCTACAGGACTGCATGATGATAATCATTATACTTGTGCATATGATCTAAGTATTATGGCGGCTTATCTGATTGAAATAGGTAGTGATAAGTTATTTAGTGTTACATCTTTATATGATAGTTATATTAGAGAAGATAGTGCTCAGAAGTTCTGGTTAGTGAATACGAATAAGTTATTAAAATCATATGAAGGTAATGATGGTTTAAAAACGGGTTATACAAGTGAAGCAGGATATTGTATTGTGAGTACGGCTAAAAGGGATGGTTTAAGGTTAATAGGAGTTGTATTAAAAGAAGAACAGCCAAAAGTAAGAAATGAAGAAGTCAGTCAGTTATTAGATTATGGTTTCTCTTTATATGAGAGTAAGAAAATGTATTCTTCATTAGATATAGTAGATAAAATAGAAATAGAGAATTCTAGAGAGAAAGAAATGAATGTAGTGGTCAAAGAAGATATATCTTATGTTCAAAATAGAAGTCAGGATTCAAAAGTTGAAGTTAACTTTGAATATGGTACATTAATACCTCCTTTGTCAACTGAGGATGTTATAGGTCATTTAGCTTTATATCGTGATGGTGAAAATATTGCAAGTTATCCTTTATATCTAGAAAGTGAAGTTCATGCATTAAGTTTTTCTGAAAAGTTCTACAATTATTTTAAAATATTGACATAAATGATATTTTGTTGGTATTTTTCTAGTTTTGTCATTTTAGTTCTAGTTTTGTTGAATCGATTTTCTTTCTTTTTTAAAAGGTATATGATGTCTTACGAAGGAGGAATCTTAATGGAGAACAAGATGAATTTTGAGTTTAGACGCAATTATATTGTTGTTAAGTTTTATGGTGAAATTGATTGTGTGAATGCTCCTTATTATAGACATCAGTTAAATAGTTTATTTGAAGAGAATGATGGAGAAGTGATATTTGATTTTGAAAATGTTACTTTTATTGATAGTTCTGGTATTGGTTTAGTGTTAGGGAGATATAATCAATTAAATTTTGAACATCGTAAGTTGATTATAACAGGATTAAATAAGACGAGTTATAAGTTATTTGAATTAAGTGGTTTATTTCAGATTCTACCTTATTACAAGACAATAGAAGAAGCAATAAAAAGGGAGGAATAAGATGAAAGCAACAATGGAAATCAGTTTTAATGCAGTAATAGAAAATGAAAACTTTGCAAGAAGTGTTATTGCTGCATTTATTACAAGACTAGATCCAACGATAGATGAAATGTTAGAGGTAAAGACAATTGTATCAGAAGCAGTAAGTAATGCAATTATTCATGGTTATGATAAGAATCCTGAATGTAAAGTTGTTATGAATGCATCAATAGATAATGGCTTACTTACAATTGTAGTACAAGATTATGGTAAAGGTATAGAAGACTTATCACAAGCTAAAGTGCCTTTCTTTTCTTCTTTATCTGATCTAGAACATGCTGGTATGGGATTACCTATTATTGAGAGTTTATCTGATTCATTGGACATCATTTCAGAAGTTAACATAGGAACAAAACTAATTATAACTAAACAGTTAGAAGATCGTCACCTTGGCTAAGTTAACGACTTTAGAATTATTAGAAAATGTTCGTTTAGGGGATGAACGTGCAAAAGAAATTGTTGTTGAAGAGAATTTAGGATTAGTATGGTCAATTGTTCATAGATTCAAGAATACTTATTATGACAAAGAAGATCTATTTCAAATAGGCTGTATAGGCTTAATGAAGGCTATTAATCATTTTGATCCAGAATATAATGTTCAGTTTTCTACTTATGCTGTGCCTATTATTATGGGAGAAATTAAAAGATATTTTAGAGATGATGGTACAATTAAAGTCTCTCGTTCATTAAAGGAATTAAATATTAAGGTTACAAAAGCTAAAGAATATCTTCAATCTAAAGAAAATAGAGATCCTACAGTAGAAGAAATAGCTGAATATTTAAATGTCGAAGTAGGAGATGTTGTAGAAGCAATAGATGCTTCTTATTATCCAACTTCATTAAATGAACCTATTTATGAAAAAGATGGTTCTTCGATTAGTGTAGAAGATCGATTAATAGATAAGAAGAATAATATGTGGTTTGAAAAAATGGCATTAGAAATGGAAATGGAAAAATTAGATGAAAAAGAAAAACTAATTCTTCATATGCGATATCACCTAGATTACAATCAAGAAGCAGTCGCAAAAAGATTAGGAATATCACAAGTACAAGTCTCTCGATTAGAAAAGAAAATTGTCACAAAATTAAGAAGTCGATTGAAAGATGAGTAAATAGTGGTATAATGAAACCTGGTGATGAAATTGGAAAAAGTTGAATTAAAGAATTCTTTTTTAGAATATATTAAGGTTATTATTATAACTGTATTAGTAACTTATAGTGTTTTATATTTTGTACAGGTTTCACGTGTTGTAGGAAGTTCTATGGAACCAACATATCAGAATGGTAATATTATATTAGTTGATAAGTTTTTTTATAAAAGAAGTGAACCAGAAGTTAATGATATTGTTGTTGTAGAATATCCTGTTAGTGATAATGAAAATCAGATTATTAAAAGAGTTGTTGGTATTGGTGGAGATCATATTGAAGTGAAGGATAATCATCTTTATCGTAATGGAGAAATGATTGAAGAAGATTATATTCTTGAAACAATGGATACGGAAGATTTTTCTTATGATATTCCAGAGGGTAAGATATTTGTATTAGGAGATAATCGTAATATAAGTGTTGATTCTAGAATGATTGGATATGTTGATTTTGAAGATGATGTTATAGGTAAAGTGTTTTTTAAGGTCTTTTAGACCTTTTTATTTTTTGTATTCTATAAATTTCACTAAATAGTTTGGGAATATTCTAAAAAAAGATAGAATAATTAGAAATAAGTAAATTTTTTGCTGATGATAACGCTATCATTTCAAATTTTAATTGCATTATAATAAATTTTTGGTAATATATATACCATAAGTTAAGGAGAGTGATTAAATGTCTTATAAATTAAAAGTCACAAGAGGTAATGCTATTTTAAATTTCTCTGAAGAATTCTGTCAAAGTCGCTGTCAATTGATTGAAAGTGAATCTTTTGCGAAAGTTCTTAGAAATTATATTAAAGATATTAAAAGAAGAGATACAACAGTTTATACTTATTTACACAACATTGAAAATGATGATGTTGTTTTATTAGAAGATTTAAGAAAAATCTTTAAATTATTACTTGTTATGACAGTTGAAGATGCTGTTGCATTAAAACCAGAAGCAGGTGTTTATTTTGAAGATAGAGATATATTTGTTCAGCTTATTGAAGATATTTATCTTTTCTGGAGAAGACTTCAAAGATACGCTATTGTATTTAATGAAGAAAGAAGTAAAGGTTTCCAAAATGTACAGTTTGCAGATGCACAAACTGAATTTGAAGAATTAGTTTTATCTGTATATCGTACTATGCAAGAAACTGCATTAGGACAAAAGAACAAGGTTTATCGTCAAATTATTGCAGGTGTTAATGCTGGTTTAACAGTGACTCACATGAGACCTTTTTTACCATATGATTATCGTAATCTTGATGCGATTCCTTTTATTGAATCAGTTGTTATTCATCCACCATTTATTACTTATTCTAAGAGAAATAAACGTGATGGTGTATTCCCTGAAACAAATAGTAATCCATTAGAAGATTTAAAATTTGATGAAGAAAACTGGTTATGTTATCCTGCAAAAGTAGGAGATTACTTGTGTTTTGTATATTTTAATGTTAAGTTCATGGCTCAAGGTGTTACTTTATGTAACTTATTTGACTTAGCAGATGAAATGGAATATAGAAATAGAAAACCAGATATGATTTATGTCTATGGATATGAAGATGGTAAAGAAAATCAATCTTTCTATCATGATAAAGAAAATGATATTATGGTTGCTTTATTATCTGCAAGTAATAACTTTGATTATTTTGGATATATGAAGAAAATGATTTTAACATTACACAATGTTAAAAAGATTAATCATAAACAGTTACCAGTTCATGGAGCAATGGTAAGAATGACTCTTCATAATGGTGAAACAAAAAACATTGTTGTTATGGGAGATAGTGGTGCAGGTAAATCTGAAACTATTGAACAAATTAAAACATCAGGAGCTGCATATATTACTGATATGAAGACTATCTATGATGATATGGGTGTTTTATCTAAAAATGAAAAAGGAGTTATTAAAAGCTCAGGAACTGAAATAGGTGCCTTTGTTCGTTTAGATGATTTGGATGCAGGTTATAGTTTCAAAGAATTAGATAGATCTGTATTTATGAATCCAGATAAAGTAAATGCTCGTATTGTTATTCCTATTACTGATTATAAAGATGTTGTTGAAAAACATCATGTAGATATGTTCTTATATGCGAATAACTATGATAAGGATGGAGAAGCTTTACAGTTCTTTGATACTGTTGATGATGCTTTAGAAACATTTAGAGCTGGAAATCGTATGGCTAAGGGAACAACTACTGAATATGGTTTAGTAGGAAGTTATTTTGCAAATCCATTTGGTCCTGTTCAAAGAAAAGAACAAACTGAACCAATCTTAGTTGATTATTTTAAGAGTATGTTTAAACAAGGAATTAAAGTAGGTCAATTAAGAACACGTTTAGGTATTAAAGGATATGAACATAATGGTCCTAGAGAAGCTGCAGTTGCAATCTTAAAATATTTAACTGGTGAAGAAGAATTGAAACATTTACCTGAAGAAAGAGAAATCGATTAACGATTTCTCTTTTATATTAGAATTATAATTATTAATGACTGTTTATATTAAAAAATAGGAATAGTGAATATATAAATAATAACAGAGTTAGATAACAATTAGGATAAATAAAAACTACATACCATGGAGCACTTGTAAGAAAAGGACTATTCATAATAGAATAACAACTGTATAATGTATAAAATAGAGTTATTAATAGTCCTAAATAATATAGATATATAGTTTTTTTCGTTCTTTATTTCCTATGATTTTTATGAATAAGATGTATACATATGAAAATAATAATAATACCAGTAAAAGAGTGAAACCAGCTAATAGCTGAAGTCATCAAGTCTTGATTACTATTAGGCAATAAGAAAGAAATAAAGAGAAATAATATATAGTAAAGATTATTATTTTCTTCATTATTTAATAGTTCTTGATATGTATTATGAAAATTTTTACATATTTTATCTAACATGGCTATATCAGGAAAAGTTTGAGAAGATTCTCATCTAGATATAGTTTGTCTAGAAACGTTTAAATATGAAGCTAATTCTTCTTGAGAAATATTTTTTTCTTTCTTAATGATTTAAGCCTTTCACCAAAATCATTGAAATCTATATCATTACCATAACATTCATGTAAAATAAAATAGGTATGCATTTGCATACCTAGATTTTGTTATTAATAAATTCCTTGAGAAATCATTGCAGCTACAACTTTTTCAAAACCAGCAATATTAGCGCCTTTGATTAGGTCATAACCTAAACCATATTTTTCAGCAGCTTCTACAGAGGCTTTATGAATATTGATCATAATATTATGAAGTTTTTCATCAACTTCTTCAGCAGTCCAACTATATCTCATTGAGTTTTGTGACATTTCTAATGCACTAACAGCAACACCACCAGCATTTGCAGCTTTTGCAGGTCCTAAAGTACCACCATTAGCAGTAAAGTAAGCTACACCTTCAGGAGTAGTAGGCATATTTGCACCTTCGATAATATATTTACATCCATTCGCAATTAATGTTTTAGCTTCTTCTTCACCAATTTCATTTTGAGTAGCACATGGGAAAGCCATATCTACTTTTAATCCCCATGGTTTTTCTCCAGGGAAGAATTCACATCCAAATTCTTCTGCATAATCTTTTATTTTAACATCATTACATGATCTTATCTTTAATAAGAAATTAATTTTTTCATCAGTATTGATACCTTCTGGATCATATACATAACCATCTCTACCAGAAATTGAAACAACTTTAGCCCCATATTCTTTAGCTTTAATACATACACCCCAGGCAACGTTTCCATATCCACTAACAGCAATTGTTTTTCCTTCATAAGTATCATTGAAATGATCTAATACTTCTTTACCATAATAAACAGCTCCAAATCCAGTAGCTTCTGGTCTAATTAAAGAACCACCATAAGGTAAAGGTTTACCAGTTAATACACCATTTTCATAGGCATTTTTAATTCTTTTATATTGACCAAATAAGTATCCAATTTCTCTTCCACCTACACCAATATCTCCAGCAGGTACATCTACATCGGGTCCGATATGACGATATAATTCAGTCATAAATGATTGACAGAATCGCATAACTTCAGCATCTGATTTTCCTTGTGGATCAAAGTCTGAACCACCCTTACCACCACCGATTGGTAATGTTGTTAATGAGTTTTTAAAAATCTGTTCAAATCCTAAGAATTTAATAATTCCTAGATTCACTGAAGGATGGAAACGTAATCCTCCTTTATAAGGTCCAATAGCACTTGAGAATTGAACTCTGTATCCTCTATTAACTTGAACTTTACCTTGATCATCCATCCATGGTACTTTAAACATTATAATTCTTTCAGGCTCTACCAATCTTTCTAAGATAGCCATATCTTCATATTCTGGATGAGCAGCAATGACAGGTTCTAAACTTTCAAGGACTTCTTCTACTGCTTGAATAAATTCAGGCTGTTCTGCATTTTTTGATTTTACTTGTTCTAATACTTTTTTTACATAATTCATAAAAAAACCCCCTTTTTTTCTATTATAGACAAAAACGAAAAAAAATAAACATTTTAATAAAAAGTTATCACTGTTAAAAAAGACTATCGCATTGATAAAATATTAAATGTGTTATCACCATGATAATAAATAATAAATCTTCTTTTTAACTACAATTTATGTTATGCTTAAGAGGGTGATAAATATGAAGAAATTTAAAGATTTAAGAATGACAATTATTATTGGATTATTATTTATAGGTTTAGCTATACTTGCATTCATATCAGCAATGAATCAAGATAAGGTAAGAATGATAATTGCTTTAATTGCTTCCTTTATAGCGTTAATTATGATGTTAACTAAATATAAGATTATATTGTTTGATGATGTAATGATGATTTATCAATGGCAAGTTGCCGCAATGTTACCAGTGATGATTAAATATGAAGATATTAAAGAAGTAAGTAGTAAATCAAAACATTGTGTTGTTATTAAACATAAAAGAAAAAGTAAGGTTTATGTTTTTGATAGCGAAAAATTTATTGAGACTTATAATGAATTAAAGAAATAAGGAGGAAGAGCTCATGAAAAATAGTAAAGTATGTCCAAAATGTGGAGCTTATGATATTGTGAGAATCGATGGTCATGCCGGAGCTTATGGAAGTGGTAATAATATTATGTTAGGAGCTACAATTTTTTCAGCTGTAAAGGTAAATAGATATATTTGTTGTTGTTGTGGTTATAGTGAAGAATGGATTGATAAGGAAGATATTGAAAAAATAAAGAGTAGTAAGAAAGCAAAACGATAATAAACAATTCCAATATTACATTGTATGAAAAATTAAACGTGAATAAAGTGATGATAGGATGTCCTGGCAGTGGAAAAAGTACTCTTTCATATAAGCTACATAGTGTAATAGATATTTCTCTTTATCATTTAGACTTACTTTATTGGAATGAAGATAGAACATATGTATCTAAAGATATTTTAAAATAGATCGACTAAAGTAGTGTAGTAATCATAAATATTCATGCTGGTGGATGTTTTCATTTTAGAATAAAGGTGAATGAAGTATTAGAGTAAAGAGAAAAAGATATGTTATAGTGAATTCTGATGAGTATTTGTTTAAATCAAATCGAATGAATGTTTTATCTAGAATGAAAATTGTATAGTGATGTGAGAGAAAGCGAAAGTATAAAATGAGAAGATAATACTAATCGTTTATATGGAAAATTATTAGACACATTTCATGATTAATATAAAGTTATTCTATTTCGGAGAAAAGTAATATGACAAATAAAGAAATTGAACAGAAACAGTGTGGATAAGTTTGAATTTCATATTAAATTTGTAATGAAAATATTATGTATTTATTGAAGCACTTTTGTGCTTCTTTTTTGTTGAATGAAATTTTTTTATTTTTTTCTTTTCTTTTATGTGTATATGTGTTATTATGGTAAAAACTGAGGTGATATTTATGAAAAAAACAATTATAAGCTCAAAATTTCATCACCATCATTGGAACACTTAGGGTTATATCGCTAGATACAGCCCATTTTGACATTCAAAAATATTTAGGGTGTATCTAATGACTTAATTTGAAATACTAAGACGAGTCATTATGACTCGTCTTTTTGTTAGAGGGGGAAGTTAAATGGAAGAGTTTCAATATTTAATACCAGAGGAGAGTAGTGATGCTATTATTACTAATGTAACAACATTAAGAAATATTGAAGGAAAGCTAAGAGAGATGTTTAATGAAGCTAAATATCAGGAGGTGTTGTTACCTTCATTTGAATATGTTGATTTATATTACAATATGGATATTGGTATTGATGAAGAAAAAATGTTTCAGTTTATTAATCATGAGGGTAAGAGAATAGCATTAAGAGCTGATTTTACTTTACCACTTGCGAGACTTTATGTAAGTAGTCATAAGAATGGTATTCAAAGATATTCTTATTTTGGTAAGGTTTATAGAAAAGAGAAAAAACATAAGGGAAGAACTACTGAATTTTATCAGGGTGGTATTGAACTGATGGGAAAAGGTGGTATTGAAGGAGAAAAAGAATGTATGGAGATTATCCAACAAAGTATGAGTTGTTTAGGATTAAATACAATTAAGCTTGTAGTTGGTTCTGCCAAGTTCTTTAAACGTATTTGTGAATTAGCTGATGATCCAGTAATAGTCAAAATATTAAAGATGAGAAGCTTTTCGATGATGAAAGAGTTTGTTGAAAAGAAAAAGATAGAAGGATATTTTAAGGATTTATTGTTGATGATTCCTAAAGCTTTAGGAGATATTAAGTTGATAGAAGAGACAATTGAAACTATTGAAGATATTATCTTAAAAGAATCATTATTAGAATTAAAAAAATTATATGAATCTTTAGAAAACAAAGATATCTATTTTGATTTAGCGATGGTTCCTTCAATGAAATACTATACAGGAATGATGATGAGAGGTTATTCTCCTTATAGTGCTCAACCGATTGTTAGTGGTGGTAGATATGATCATTTAATGCATCATTTTCATAAGAATGTACCAGCTATAGGATTTAGTTATGATTTCCATTATATATTACATGCTTTAGAAATGGAGGAAGAAGCTAATGATTAAGATTGCGATTACAAAGGGGAGAATTGAAAAACAGGTTTGTAAGTTATTAGCTCAATCTGGTTTTGATATGGATCCTATTATTAATAAAGATAGAGAATTATTAATTGAAACAAAAGATGGCATTTCAATGATTTTTGCCAAAGCGAATGATGTGCTTACATTTCTAGAACATGGAATTGTAGATGTTGGTTTTGTTGGTAAAGATACCTTGAATGAAAGTGATTTTAAAGATTATTATGAGGTTTTAGATTTAGATATTGGGAAATGTTATTTTGCTGTAGCAGCTTATCCAGAATATCGTACAAAAGAGTTTAAAAGAAGGAAAAGAATTGCTTCTAAATATGTAGGAGTTGCAAAGAAATACTTTAGTCAAAAACAAGAAGATGTTGAAATTATTAAGTTAGAAGGTTCAGTAGAGTTGGGGCCAATTGTTGGCTTAAGTGATGCCATTGTGGATATAGTTGAAACTGGTTCAACTTTAAAAGCCAATGGTTTAGAAGTTATAGAAAAGATTAGTGATATTTCTACAAGAATGATTGTTAATAAAACAAGTTTTGTATTTAAAAAAGAAGAGATATTTAAAATTATGGAAGCATTACAAAGAAAGGGTGAGTAATTATGTTAAAGACATTAGATTTTAAAGGGAGATATGAAGCTATAGCTGATACATTTTCTTCTCGAAAAGAAGAAATTTCTAAACAGGTAAATGATGCAGTTATGGATATTATTGATGATGTGAAAGAAAATGGAGATAAAGCGATTTTAAATTATTGTGCTAAGTTTGATGGTTTTGAAATAGATGATCCTTCAAAGTTGATTGTATCTAAAAAAGAAATTATGGAAGGTGTAACAGCTGTTGGTAAAGATTTTATTAGAATTATTGAAAGAACAAAAGAACAATTAATTGAATTTCATAAAAATCAAGTAGATAAATCTTGGTCATTATTTAAAGATAATGGTGTTATTATGGGTCAAATGGTAAGACCGATAGAACGTGTTGCATTATATGTACCAGGAGGAACTGCAACATATCCTTCTACTGTTATGATGAATGCTATTCCAGCAAAACTTGCAGGAGTCAAAGAAGTTGTCATTATCACACCAGTTAAAAGTGATGGAAAAGTTAATCCTGCTATTTTAGCAGCTGCTTATGTTTGTGGAATAGAAACAATTTATAAAGTCGGTGGAGCACAAGGTGTAGCAGCTGTAGCGGTAGGTACAAAAACAATTAAAAAAGTAGATAAGATTGTTGGTCCTGGTAATATTTATGTTGCTACTGCTAAGAAATGTTGTTATGGTATGGTAGATATTGATATGATTGCTGGTCCTAGTGAAATTTTAATTGTTGCTGATAAAAATGCAAATCCTAAATATATTGCAGCTGATTTAATGAGTCAGGCAGAACATGATAGACTTGCTAGTGCTATTTTAGTAACGACTGCACCTGAATTATTAGATGATGTCAACAAGGAATTAGAAAGACAGATGGCTTATTTATCTAGAACTGATATTATAAAGGAATCTTTAGAAAACTATGGTGGAGCTATTATTGTTGATAATATTAAAGAAGCATTTGATGTTTCTAACTATTTTGCTCCAGAACATTTAGAAGTTTTAGTAGATAATCCAGTAAATACATTACCTTTAATTAAGAATGCTGGTTCTATTTTCCTAGGTGAATATACTCCTGAACCATTAGGTGATTATATGTCCGGTACTAACCATGTTTTACCTACTGGTGGTACAGCTAAGTTCTATAGTGCATTAGGTGTATATGATTATGTTAAATATTCTTCTTATAGTTATTATCCAAAGAATGTATTAGCTACATTTAAAGATGATGTTGAAAAGTTTGCTAAACTTGAAGGTTTGGATGCTCATGCAAATAGTATAACTGTAAGATTTGAGGAGGATTAATATGCGAGAAGCAATAATCAAAAGAGATACTAAAGAAACAAAGATTAAGATGAAATTAAATCTTGATGGTAGTGGTCAAACAAATATAAATACTGGTATTGGTTTTATTGATCATATGTTGGATTTATTTGCTTTTCATGGTGATTTTGATTTAGATCTAGAATGTAATGGTGATTTAAATGTTGATAGTCATCATAGTGTTGAGGATATAGGTATTGTTTTAGGTAAGTGTATTAATGAGGCATTAGGTGATAAGAAAGGTATTACTCGTTATGGTTTTTTTAGAATGCCAATGGATGAAACTTTATTTGAAACTGTATTGGATATGAGTGGTAGATCTTATTTGGTATATAATGCTTCTGTTAGTACACAAGTTTTAGGAAATTATGAAACAGAGATGACTGAGGAATTTTTTAGAGCTATAGCAATGAACTGTGGTATGACTTTACATATGAATCTTATTTATGGAAGTAATACTCATCATATCATCGAAGCTGCTTTTAAAAGTTTTGGTAGAGCTTTAAAACAAGCAGTAAGTATTGATGAAAGTCATAAAGATAAAATAGTATCTTCTAAAGGTGTTTTATAGGGGGTTATTATATGATAGCTGTTATTGATTACAATGTTGGTAATCTTAAAAGTGTGACTAATGCTTTAAAGCGTATTGGTTTAGATCCAATAGTCACAAGAGATAAAGAGGTAATTAGAAAAGCTAAGGGAATTATTTTACCTGGAGTAGGTACTTTTCCAGTAGCAATGGAAAATTTAAGAAAGTTTGATTTAATTGATATTTTAAATGAAAGAAAAGAAGCTAAAATACCAATACTAGGAATTTGTTTAGGAATGCAGATTCTTTTTGAAAAAGGTAGTGAAGTGAAGGTTACTGATGGTTTAGGTTTTTTAAAGGGATCTGTTGATAAAATGGTAGTTGATGCAAAGATACCTCATATGGGTTGGAATGAATTAATTTTTAATCAGGAACATCCTTTATTAAAGAATATTAAAGAAAAAGATTATGTTTATTTTGTTCATTCATTTATGGCTTATGGTATTGATGAAGAGTTAGTAGCATATTGCAATTATGGTAATCAAAAGATAACTGCATTAGTAGCTAAAGATAATGTTATGGGATGTCAATTTCATCCTGAAAAAAGTGGTGAAGTTGGTAAAAAGATATTAGAAGCGTTTAAGGAGATGGTAGAATGTTATTGATTCCAGCTATTGATTTAAAGAATGGAGAGGCTGTTCGTTTATATAAAGGTGATTATAATCAAAAGACTGTATATTCTTCATCACCTGATGAAATTGCTAAATCTTTTGAAGAAATGGGTGCTGATTATTTACATGTTGTAGATTTGGATGGTGCTAAGGATGCTAAAGCTACAAATCTTAAAACTATTAAAAAGATAAGAGATAGTATTTCTATTCCAATGGAATTAGGTGGTGGAATTAGAAATATGGAAACTGTTGATCTTTATTTGAATGAAGTAGGTGTTAATAGAGTTATTTTAGGTACAGCAGCTATTAATGATCCAAAATTTTTAAAAGCAGCTTTAAAAAAATACGGACCTCAAAGAATAGTAGTAGGTGTAGATATTAAAGATGGTTATGTATCTACTTCTGGATGGTTAGAAACAAGTGAAGTTTATTATATTGATTTTTTAAAGGATTTAGAAAGTATTGGTGTTAAGATTATAGTTTGTACTGATATTAGTAAGGATGGTACTTTAACAGGTCCAAGTTTTGATGTTTACCAGAAAATTAAAGAGAATACAAATCTTGATTTTGTAGTATCAGGTGGGGTTAAAGATAAAGAAGATATCTATAAAGTCAATGAATTAGGATATTATGGCTGTATTGTTGGTAAAGCTTATTATGAAGGTAAGATTGATTTAAAAGAGGTGATTTCATGCTTGCAAAAAGGATAATCCCTTGCTTAGATATAAAAAATGGTAAAGTTGTAAAGGGAGTTAATTTTGTTGGTTTAAAAGATGTTGGAGATCCAATAGAACTAGCGAAAAGATATGATTTACAATGTGCAGATGAAGTTGTTTTCTTAGATATTACTGCAACTTATGAAGAAAGAGATATTATTAGAGATTTGATTGAAAGAGGAGCTAGTGAGTTATCTATTCCTTTAGCAGTTGGTGGCGGTATTAGAACAATTGATGATTTTAGAATGATTTTAAATAGTGGTGCTGATAAAGTATCAGTAAATTCTGCTGCAATTAAAAATCCTCAATTAATCAAAGAAGCATCAGATGAATTTGGAGTACAATGCGTAGTTGTTGCAATAGATGCTAAAATGCGTGAAGATAAGAGTGGATATGATGTTTATATCGCAGGTGGTAGAATCAATACAGGGTTAGATTTGATTGAGTGGGTTAAACAATGTGAAGAATTAGGAGCTGGTGAAATATTATTGACCTCAATGGATGCAGATGGAACAAGAGATGGCTTTGATATAGATATGTTGAATGCTGTATGCAATGTAGTTTCTATACCAGTGATTGCTAGTGGTGGATGTGGTGGCATTGAAGATATTGTAGAAGTGTTTGAAAAAACGAATGTAGATGCTGCACTAGCTGCTTCGTTGTTCCACTTTGGGGAAGCCACAATAGATGAAGTAAAAGCAGAATGTGTGAAACATAACATTCCAGTAAGGAGAAATATATGAGACCAGATTTTAAAAAGATGAATAATATGATTCCGGCAATTGTTCAGGATGTAAAAACAAATGACGTATTAATGATGGCATATGTAAATGAAGAAGCATATGATAAAATGTTGGAAACAAAAGAAACATATTTCTATTCACGTTCTAGAAACGAATTATGGCATAAAGGAGAAACTTCAGGACATTATCAATATATTAAAGGAATGTATCTTGATTGTGATTTGGATACTTTACTTATTTATGTTGAACAGATAGGAGTTGCTTGTCATACAGGTGCTTATTCGTGTTTCTTTAATGAAGTCATTCCTTATATGAATGAAAAAAATATTTTTCATTCATTATATGATCTTATTGAAGATAGAAAAGTTAATCCTATAGAGAAATCTTATACAAATTATTTACTTACTCAAGGAGTAGATAAAATTTGTAAGAAAGTTGGAGAAGAAGCAAGCGAAACTATTATTGCTGCAAAAAATAATGATAAAGAGGAATTAATTGGTGAAATTAGTGATCTTTTCTATCATGTATTTGTATTAATGTCTAATCAAGGTGTAACAGTTGAAGATATTGAAAACAAATTAAAAGAAAGACATAAAATTACTGGTAATAAAAAGGATTTTCATACCAGAGGAGAATATTAAAATAAGTTATAGTTTGTAAAAAAATATTAAAATAATTGTAAAATATATAAAATTTTCGACCATCGCCTTAAAAATAGCTGTTTTTACATTAAAAATTAGCTTAAAAAAGTGGGATGGTCGAGAAAATAATAGCATATTTTGGAATGATTTGTTATTATTATAAATGTAGATGTATAATAGACTGTAAAAAGTCTAAATATGCATTGTTAGATATGTTTCTTATAAAGGATTAACGCTAATA
>JAXJVS010000016.1:0-29372 GCA_036308445.1 Bacilli bacterium
AGCTTATACATTCTTTAAAGGATAATAAAAAGGTTGCGAATGCAACCTCTTTTATTTTGTGTATACACATTTTCCAGCTAAATATGTTTCTAATACATCTATATCCTTAATTTTATTAACATCTGTCATTAATGGATTGTTAGCTAATACCACAAAATCAGCTAAATAACCATTCTTAATACAACCTTTAATATTCTCTTCAAAACTTGTATATGCTCCACCTATTGTATAACTCTTTAATGCTTCATCAATACTAAAACTTTGTTCAGGTAAATAAGGTCCTAAAGTACCTTTTAAATTCTTACGTGTCACTGCACATTGAATTCCTGCTAAAGCATGAGGTAATTCTACTGGACAATCAGTACCATTACCAACGATCACACCACTATCTAATAAAGTTTTCCAGCTATAGCTAGTAGAAGCTAATTTATCAGATATACAATCATAGATAATAGAAATATCATAATCCAAGAAAATACTTTGAGCATAAACAACTAAATTTAAATCTCTCATTCTCTTTAATTGATCAGCTCTAGTAATTTGACAATGAACTATACCATGACGATGATTATCTCTAGGAAATTCTTGAAGTGCTCTATCATATGCATCTAATACAACATCTAAGCATTGATCTCCAATTGTATGAATTGCAACTTGCATATTGTGCTTATGAGCATAATTAACCATTTCATCAATAGCCTTTTCTTCTAAGCATAACATTCCTCTAGTTGAAGAATCATTACGATATGTTTCTGATAAATAAGCTGTTCTTGCACCCAAAGAGCCATCACCTAATATCTTTAATGGTCCTATCTTAAACATTTCATTTCCTACTCCAGTATTATTTCCTTTATTAATAAAATCCTTCAAATCATCTAAACATACAAAATTAGCTTGTTCATAAACTCGTACTGTTAATTCATTTTCTTCTATTAATTCTTTATATGCTTCATTAATGATTTTCCAAGGAACACTTCTAAATGTACAATAATCATCACTTTGACAACTTGTTACTCCATAAGAATTTAACTGTTTACATGCATATTTAATCATATTCTTAATATCTTCTTTACTAGGTGCAGGAATAACTTTATATACCTGTTCTAATGTATCATCAAAGAAAATACCATTTCTTATACTTTCATCAACACTCTCATCATCAACATCAATTCCTAAACATTCTAATCCTTTCGTATTAACTACTAAACAATGACCACATACACGTGTAATGCAGATAGGATATTCAGTAGAAACTTTATCTAAATCTTTACGATTAGGCATACGCTTTTCATCAGTAAAGAAATCATGATTCCACCCTCTTCCTTTAACCCATGTTCCGGTTTGAAACTGATGTTCTTCTATAAATTCACGTAAATATTCACACAAATGAGCTAAACTATCTGTACATTCAGTCAACATAGCATTCGTTAATACATTTCCATAGTTCACAAAATGCATATGACTATCATTAAAACCACTACATATAAACTTACCATGTAAATTTATTTTTTCACCACTATATTTTAAAGCTTCTTCATTACTTCCGACAAAAACAAACTTTCCATCTTCCACTACAAAAGCTTCCTTCATTCCTTCACCAGTATAGACTTGTCCATTATAATATATTGTTTTCATGATCTTTCCTCCTATTCAACCCTCATTTCTTTCATATATTCTATCACTTTCTTATGACAAAAGAAAAAGAAAGTTCTCTAATCCAGAAATCTTTCTTCACCTTTATTAATTAAACAAATAATAATAATTGCTAATACAACTGCTGCTACTATATCTATAAACGCATGCTGCTTTAATAAAACCGTTGAAGCACATATTAATAACACAATACAATTATTAATAACTTTCAAAAATTCTTTTTCCTGAAATAAATGACTACGATTTAATGCATATCCAATAACTATACTATTATAAACATGAATACTAGGAAATACATTTGTAGAAGTATCTAAAGAATATACAAATGATACTAACTCTTGAAAAATATTATCATTAGTCAATGCTGGTCTTAATGAAATACCATTAGGAATAATGAGATCTATAATTAAACATACAGTCATACCAATCATCAAATACTTTGCAACAACTATAAACTTCTCTATTTCAAAGAAAGTAAAATAAAAAACAGCAAAGAATATATATATAAACCACAACAAATAAAAAATAATAAAATATTCACAAAAAGGTATATAACTATCGATAAACGTTTCAGTATTAAAAATAACTATATCTCTACTCTCTAAATACATAAAGAAACACAAATAGAAAATAGAATATATAATAATCACTTTAATATGTGGATATTTATTCAATAATTTTCTCATAATAATCCTCCATTTTTTTCAGTATAATAACATTGAATTATAAGCGAAATATGTCATAATATTGTTATTGGAGGTTTTTTATGAAAAAAATAATTTTTGATTTAGGAAATGTATTGTTTAAATTTCATCCTGAAGAGTTCTTGTCATATTTTTTTGATACTAAAACGATGGAAGATTTAATGATAATTATATTTTGTAGTGATGAATGGCTTGAATTAGATTTAGGCAATCTTACAATGCAGGAAGTTATTGATATTTTCTCTAAAAGAAACCCACAATATGAAAAAGAAATCACTTTTGTATTAAATAACTGGTCTTCAATGTTAATACCTATAGAAAAAAATGTAAGAATACTCAAAAAATTAAAAGAAATGGGATATCCATTATATATCTTATCCAACTTTCATAAAAAAACTTTTGAAGAGATGAAGAAAAAACATGATTTTTTAGATTTATTTGATGGTGGTATAGTATCAGCTTATGAACATATAATCAAACCTGATGAAAGAATATATAAACTTATACTTGAACGATATCACTTAAAAGCAGAAGAATGTTTATTTATTGATGATAGTTTAACAAATATCCATGTTGCCCAACACTTAGGAATTGATGGTATTCATTTAAAGTATGGTACTGATTTAAATGAGGAATTGACAAAGAAACATATTCTATAAAACGACTTGTACAAGTCGTTTTATCTTTACTTTTTGTAAAATAAGAATAAAATAAATGACTATAAGGATGTGAAAGTATGGAATTTTCAGATAGAATGAATTTATTTGGTGAAAGTATTTTCACCACTCTTGCGAAAATGAGAAAAGAAAGAAAAGAAAAAGGATTAAATGTTGTTGATTTAAGTATTGGTGCTCCTAATATTGCACCAGCTAAACATATTATGGAAGCCATATCTAAAGAATGTTTAAATCCTACAAATTACTTATATGCAATAAGTGATAAAGATGAATTATTAGATGCAGTTAAACAATGGTATAAAAGAAGATATAATGTAGAGTTAAATGAAAAAGAAGAAATTGTATCTTTACTTGGTTCTCAAGAAGGATTATCTCATCTAGCAATGACAATTATAAATGATGGTGATACTGTATTAGTACCTAATCCTAGTTATCCAATATTTAGAGATGGACCTTTGCTAGCTGGAGCTAAAGTCGTTTATATGCCTTTAAAAAAAGAAAATGATTATTTAATCGATTTGGATAGTATTAATGAAGAGGATGCGAAAGCAGCTAAATTAATGATTGTATCTTATCCTAATAATCCTACATGTGCTATCGCAAATACTGATTTTTATAAAAGATTAATCACTTTTGCAAAAAAATATGACATTATAGTTTTACATGATAATGCTTATAGTGAGCTATTATTTGAAGGCGTTGGACATAGTTTCTTAGAGTTTGATGGAGCTAAAGATGTTGGTATAGAATTTAATTCTTTATCTAAAACTTATGGTTTAGCAGGTGCTCGTATTGGTTTTGCCTTAGGTAATAGTAAAGTTATTGATAAAATTAAAACATTAAAATCTAATATGGATTATGGTATGTTTTTACCTGTTCAAACAGGAGCTATTGCTGCTATTACAGGTGATCAATCTTGTGTAGAAACAACAAGAAAGGCTTACAAGCATCGTAGAGATTTATTAGTCGATGGCTGTAAAAAGATTGGCTGGGAATTTGATAGTCCTAAAGGAACAATGTTTGTATGGGCTAAGATTCCTGATCATTTTGAATCTTCTGAAGCCTTTGTTCAAGAACTATTTGATAAAACTGGTGTATTAGTTGTACCTGGAAATGCTTTTGGAAGTGAAGGTGAAGGTTTTGTTAGAATGGCTTTAGTTCAAGATGATGATGTTATTATTGAAGCATTAAAAGTCATGGAAGAAAGTGGAATATTTAAAAATCATTAAAAATATATAGTATTTCATTAAAGATGGGACTACCTATTTTTTATAAATGTGATATACTATAATCAAGTCGCAAATAGGAATACTCCTCTTTTCTATTTATGGCTTTCACCCAGTGAAGGAGTCCACCTCCTTCTTTTTTTATATGAAAGGACTAGCATTTGCTAGTCCCTATTATTTCTTTCCTCTGTTTTCTATATATTAAATAACTTATTAAACTAAGTACAATTACAATCAATATAATCATAATAAAACAATGCATAAAGAAATCCTGAGGTAGAATTCTAATCACTGGATCAGTATTATAATCAAATATCCAATAATTATTTCTAAAGAATATTTTATGAAAAATCACAAATGCCTTGTTAAAATCAACACTCGCAATTAATCCTATAAGGCTAGGAATACCAATAGAAAAAATTGATGTTAATGCTAAAAATCCATATTCTTTTTGTTTTACATGATGATAAATCATAACTGCTGAAATAATTCCACTAAATAGACATAATATTTGTACTGCTTCAAAGATTCTTTTTACTTCTTCAAAGTGTATTCTACCTGTTGTAGACATTACAAAATCAGGTAAATTTAATTCTCCCTGATAGAAAATACTCTGATATTGAATTAAGATATCATAGTTCTTTTTGATTGTTTCTGCATCTAATGATACATATTGTTCAATATTTAAATAAGATATATCAAAATAATATAATTGTTTAAAAAACACAGTAAAAACAATCGCAAAAGAAATAAAGAATACTGTTAAAATTAAAGCTAATACAATATCTCTTTTTCTATTCATTATAAATAAAGTCCTCACCTTTTTGAACCTCTACTTTAGATAAATTAGGAAAATCCTGTTGACGTAATGCTTCATAAATACCAATAGCTACACAATTAGATAGATTTAAACTTCTAGCATCACTACTCATAGGTATACGTACACATTCATCTAGATGTTGCTTTAAAATATCATGAGGTATACCATCATGTTCATGTCCATAAATTAAATATTGATCTTTATTAGATACAAATGAAGCATCAGTATAACATAACTTAGAATATCTAGTAAAGAAATGATAATCTCCTTCATTTTTAGAAACAAACTCTTCCCAATTTTCATAAATAGTCATCTTTAAATCTTTAATATAATCTAATCCTGCTCTTTTCATATGCTTATCATCTAATGAAAATCCCATTGGTTTTACAATATGTAAATGAGTACCTGTTCCTACACATGTACGCATAATATTACCTGTATTTTGAGGAATAGCAGGATGTACTAATACAATATGATTCATTTTATTTCTCCTTTAATATATCATATAATTTCTTTAATGCTTTAGCTCTATGTGAATGTTGATTTTTTTCATCCATTGACATTTCAGCAGATGTTTTTTGTAATGGTGGAAAATAGAATATCGGATCATATCCAAAACCATTTTCACCAGCTATACAATCATTAATTTCTCCTTCGAATGTTTCTTCAATAGTCATTGTTTCTTCGTTAGGAATTGCTAATGCCATTGCACATACGAATCTTGCAGTCTTCACTTTTCCTTTAACTGCATCAATAATATATTGATTTTTAATATCATAACTTGTATCATGACCTAGAAATCTAGCAGAATATATTCCTGGTGCTTTATCTAATGCATCTACTTCTAATCCAGAATCATCTGCTAATGTAGGAACATTAATCATCTTCATAATTGTTTCTGCTTTAATTACTGCATTTTCTTTAAAAGTTGTTCCTGTTTCTTCGATATCTATGTCTTCCTTTAATACTTCATTCATAGGTACAACATCAATACCAATACTTTCTAACATTTTTCTTATTTCTTTTATTTTACCTTGATTTGTTGAGGCTACGACTATTTTTTCCATCTTTTTACTCCATTTCTAACGCTTTTTTTACTTGATCTACCGGCATTTTTTGACCAGTCCAAAATTCAAATGATACTGCTCCTTGATACAATATCATCCCTTCACCATTCATATATTCTAGACCTTTATCTCTAGCCATTTTTAATAATTTTGTCATCTTAGGCTTATATATAATATCAGCAACTTTTAATCCATCTACTAAATATGAATCATCAATTAAACAATTATCTTCATTAGGAGACATTCCTACGCCAGTTGTCTGTATCAACAGATAAGCATCTTTTAAATCAGCTTTTAATTCTTCTCTATTATCCAAAGATTTCAAGATAATAGGACAATCAACTTTATTATTCAACTCTCTAATAAAAGGCTTATCACTACGATTATAAACAATAATCTCTTTCACCTTTCTAGAAAGCTCCACAATAATAGCTTGAGCAGCACCACCAGCTCCTAATACAACTATCTTCTGATTATCAACATTCCATCCCCTATCAGTACATGACATATAGAAACCTTTACCATCACTTATATGCCCGATTAATTTACCATTCTCATTTTTAACAGTATTAACTGCCTGACAAAGTCTTGCTTCTTCTGTTAATTCATCTAAATATTTCATAATTTTAAGTTTATATGGCATTGATACATTAAATCCTTTAATACCTAGTGTTTTCACTGATGTTATATAATCTTCTAAATTTTCTTCTTTTACTTCAAATGCTAAATAAACATCATCAATTCCCAAAGATTGAAATGCAGTATTATGCATCATTGGTGAAAAAGAATGCTTAATAGGATCAGCTACAATACCGTATAATCCTGTATATCCTGTTATTTTATTCATTATGATTTCCTTTCTTATAAAACAATTTTCTATCTCTATAAATTTTCCTAAAAACTAAACTAAGATTTTTATATCTTTCATAAATGAAAGATGTTATTTCCGTAAATATAAATGATAATTAAGATAACTTCTTCATCATTTAAAGCTTTTCCATAATTATATTTCATTAAAATATTTTATATCCTTCTTGATTCTTTCATAGAAAATAACTTTTAATCTTTTCACAACTATTACCTTTTATGCAAATGATTATAACACTAAATACAAAATATTGAAATAAACAAGAAAATATTTAATAAAACTATAATCTATTATATAATATTATTATTATTGGAGGAAACGTAAATGATTAAGAAATTAATTGTAAATGCTGATGACTTTGGAATTAGTGAAGGAGCTACAATTGGAACATTATTAGCACATAAAAATGGTATCTTAACTTCAACAACTTGTATGATGAATATGCCCTATATAGAAAAAGCTTTAGAATTAGCAAAAGATTATCCTGATTTAGGACTAGGTATTCATTTTGTTTTAACTGTTGGTAAACCTTTAGTTAAAGGGGCTAAAAGCTTTGTTGATGAAAATGGGTATTTTAGAAGACCAAGTTCTTATGAGGATGGTAATCCCCATGGTGATGAAGAAGAAGTTTATGAGGAATGGAAAGCTCAAATGGAAAAGTTTATAGCTTTAACAGGACATAAGCCTTCTCATATTGATTCCCATCATCATGTCCATATGTTACCTTGGCATCATCATGTTGTTATTAGATTAGCAAAAGAATATGATTTACCTATTCGCCAAAGAGAACAGATTATTGATACTTATGAATATGTTCCAGTTACAGAAGAATTCTACAATCAAGGTGTATCAATTGAAACAATAAAAAAAGTCTTAGATACAGATAATGAATATTTAGAATTAATGACCCATACAGCATTATTAGATCAAAGATTATATGAAATGTCATCATACAACTTACATCGTATAAAAGAACTAGAAATAATTACAAGTCAGGAAATTAAAAACTATATTAAAGATAATAAGATAGACTTAATAAACTATAATGATATAGTAAAAAAATAACAGGTAGCTTTCTACCTGTTTTCTATTTTTATAATTATAAGTATGTATTTCTTTAATAAGAATATCTATGTTTCTTTTTCAATAGCTTTAATAATCTTACAAGGATTTCCTCCTGCTATCATATAAGGTGGTATATCTTCCATAATGACACTACCTGGTCGAATCATAGCCCCTTGATGAATTCTCACTCCAGGATAGATAATCGTATAAGCACCTATACAGACATTATCAAATATTTTTACTTCCTCTGCATATTCTTTACCTTGCATTCTTAATATTTCATTTTCTGGATAGCAAGCTGTTAATATTGAAACATTCTCACCAATAATAACATGATTACCAATTTCAACCTTTGCTGAATCATCAATATAAATACCTTTTTTACCATAAAAGTCTAAGCCAATATATATATTATAACCATAGCGACAGCTAAAAGGTTTATCAATCATAAATTCCCCTTTAGCATGAATAATCTTCTTCAATAAATGACTACTATCCACTAAACTATTATTAAAATCACTTAAAATCTTCTGACAATATTGTCTTTCATGGTATAACTTTTCATCCCACACTCTATATAATTTATCTTTCATTTTCATCACCTTGATAAGATTGTATTAATTTTATTAACTTAGCACAATCATAAGTTGCAAATGTAGTTGCTTCGATAATTATAATCATACACCCTTTCAATTTATCTCTTAACATTTTTTCTTGATAATGAACTTGTGGAGCAAGTAATATCATCTCATATTCCTGATATATATTCATTGCCTTATTAATACTATTTGCATCAATGATATAAGGCAATTGATTTAATTTACAGAATTGATTAGCTCTAGTAGCAAAATAACCAGTAGTCATTCCACCGCTACAACATAATAATATCTTCTTCTTTTTGACTTTATTCTCTTCTAACAGTTTATTAATCAAACGATAAAATAAATCAGTAGCATAACTAAAATTATAAAATTCATAATGTAGATAAAAGATAACTTCATCATTCTCCACAATAGCTTCTTCAATAATACCATTAGGCCATACAACAAAGCGAGCAACCTTATCTTTATAATTAATCTTATAAGTACGTTCATCATAAAATTCAATCTTTAATTCTTCATGACTTATAATTTGATAATAAACCCACTTTCTAAAGATTTCTATATTCTCTTTATGATAAAATTCATCCATACTGCTCACCTCTTTTTTTCCATTATACAATATAAATCATTCATAAATAACAAATTTCTTCTATAGAAAAAGATATTCCATTTTTTATACTGCTCTAGATAATATTTTAAATCCATAAACCTTTCTACTTCTACATTTTTTAAATTATATTTCTATAAATGATTATAATCTTAATCAGCAAAGTTTATTTCCTCGGCAATAATCTCTCATTTTTTACAATATTTTAGTCTTATTGCTGTTCATTTATAAAGTTTTGTAGAGTTCATTCAGTCTATTATTTATGATTGTTCTCCAATACTGCATATATTTTATCTACATCATTATTTCGCAAACTTGTTAAAGGGTTATATGCTCATTATATAATTTATTCCAAATACCATTACACTAGATTATTCAAAGATAGTTTCTTAAATTCATTATCAACTATTATAAATTTCATAGCTATACTTACAAATAATCCTTTTCACTTCTATTAACTCAATAATTTCTAGACTCCAACTGGTGTTCTACTAACACCAGCTCTATAAAAGATTCTGTTTCATCTTTATACAAAAAGACCTATCAATCAAATGAATTGAATAGGTCTCTTATTATTATTGATTTTCTAATAATTGTTTAAATAATCCGATATCTTCTTTAATCATATCAATAGAATTTTGCCAGAAATCTAAACTAGTAATATCTATACCTACAACCTTACATACATCTTCTAAATTATTCTTACCAGTAACTGATAATAACTTTTCATAGGTATCACTGAATGTATCTCCTTCTTTTACATACATACCATATAAACCTTTTGCAAGCAATAAACCAAATGCATAAGGAAAATTATAGAAAGCGTAATCTGCTTCATAATAGTGAGGTTTCCAAGTCCACATATAAGGATGTAAAACATTATGATCTAATCCATGACCATATGCTTCTTTTTGAGCATTCAACATTAATTCTTTAGTTTCTTCTACACTAAGTGGACCTTCTTTTCTCTTTTCAATAAAACGACTTTCAAATAAGAAACGAGAATAGATATCTACAATAACTTGTGCGCAGTCAGACAACTCACTTTCCAAAATCATTAATTGTTCTTGTTTAGAAGCTCTTTTTAATGCTGATTTCTTTACTATTGTTTCACAGAATGTAGAAGCTGTTTCTGCGATAGGCATAGGATAATCTGAATTTAAAGAATATTCATCATTTAAGCATTCTCCATGAAAACCATGTCCTAGTTCATGAGCCATAGTAATGACATCACCAAATTCATTTCCATAATTTAATAAAAAACGACTTTCTTTGATACAATGTAAGTTTTCACAAAATGCTCCACCTACTTTATTTTTTCTAGGATATACATCTATCCATTCTTCTTTAATTGCCCTTTTTGCATAATCTCCTAATTTTTTAGAGAACTTAGAAAATTGTTCTATGACGAATTCACATCCTTTTTCATAAGGATAAGAACTTTCTATTTCTACTATAGGAGCATACATATCATACCATGGTAAACCATTATTATATCCTAAAGCTTTAGCTTTTAATTGATAATATTCTTCAAATATAGGTAAAGCATTTCTAATCGTCTCTAATAATACATCTAAAGTTTTTTTAGACATTCTAGAATCTTTCAAAGTTCTATCTAATACAGAATCATAACCTCTCATTTTAGCTATTGTAATAGCTTCTCCTTTGATTGCATTCAAAGCACTCACAACACCTTGTTCTACTTTTACATAACTTTTAACTTCAGCTTCATAAGCTTTCTTTCTTACTTCTATATCTTTAGAATAAGCCATATTTAATACTTCAGTTAATGGATATTCTTTATCATCAATAGTTACACTCATAGTAGAAATAAGCTGATCCTTATATTTAGCCCAAGAAGAAGAACCAGTTGTCTTCATTGCAGCTAGTACAGCTTCACTATTATCATCTAATAAATATTTATTATTATCTTTAATTTCACTTAAATAAAATAAATGTTCTTTAATATAAGCATTATCATAATTTTCAAAATCTATACTTGCTATCCACTTATTAATCTTGGCTTGACTATCTGCAAAATCAGCCATCATATTTTCTAACTTTGAACAATATCTCAATGCTTCTAAATGACTTGTATCAGCATTCATAACAAGATTGACATAATGAAACAATCTTCCCACCTTATCATTTAATTGATTAGCTACCAATAAGTAATCAACCAGATTTTCTTCATTACCTACTAATTCAGGATACTTCTTTAAACTATTCAACATCTCCTCTAATCCATTCATATCATTAATAAATGAATCATCAAAACCTTTATATAATTTATCTAAATTCCATCTTTTATCCATAAACAAAACCTCCAATATATATATTATATACTAAAAAGAAAAAGAATAACACTAACGTTATTCTTTGTTTCTTATTTTTTCTATAAATCCTGTAATGACTGCAGTAACAGGAAATATCAACCATCCTGGATGCCAAAGATTATAAATAAATCCTAATGCAAGATATGCAAATGCTGCAAGAGGCATAGTTACAGAGAAAAGACTATTATTTTCTTTCTTTTGTTCTTTAATATATAATTCATTTTGTACTAAAAATTTATATCCATCATCCTTAATTGCTAGTGTAATAAATAAATAAACTGCAATCGCAACAGATGTTAATAATTGTATTGCTGCAAAGTTTTCATTATGCATAAATTCTTCTATTAATATAACTAAAGCCGTAGATAAAATAATCATCCCTACTCCTATTGCTATACCCATACCAAAACGAGATTTAAAAATCATTTGTTCATTCCTTAGTATTTCTAAATCCTGAGAATTAATAATGATTTCTTTCTCTTCTATTTCAGCATAATCACTATGTTTAATACTTGTCATAATAATAACACCTACTGCTAATGCTACTGAAGATATAAGACAAAATGCTCCAATATTTTCTAATCCTATAAGGCTTAATAATATAGGTATATTAACTGATAAAATAATACCTGAAACTGATAGAGCTATATTTCTCGCAAATACTTTCTTATGATGTAAATATTCTTCTATCTTTTCAGTATTCATATAATATTTTTGCTGTACATTTTCACTCACAATATCTGTTTTATCCCTCATCAGATAATCTAATGACACTTCAAACAAATCGCTGATCATAATAAGCTTTTCTGTTTCTGGATAACCTTCCCCCGTTTCCCATTTACTGACTGCTTGTCTAGATACATTTAATTCTCCTGCTAATGCTTCTTGACTCATTCCTTTTTCTTTTCTTAATAATCTTAATTTATCTTGAAATTCCATTTTCTTCACCTCAACACGATTCTATCAAATATAGATAAATATACTACCAAGATAGACTAGCATTTTGTAAACTTTAAGTTGCATTTGGCTATTGCTAGTATATTTTTACATATATTTTATCATAATTATTACTCTTTTGAATATTTTGTGATAAATTTATATGTGGGTGATGTTTATGTTAAAAGAATTACAAAAATTAATGAAAAAAGAAAAAATTGATTATTATATTATTCCTACTGATGATGATCATCAAAGTGAAAATGTAGGAGAGTACTTTCAGGCTAGAAAATATTTTTCAGGTTTTACTGGTTCTGCAGGGACTTTACTAGTTACTCAAAAGAACGCTTATCTTTGGACTGATGGCAGATATTTTATTCAGGCTGCAAATGAATTATATGATGGTATTGAATTAATGAAAATGAACACAGAGGGTTATCCTTCTTTATTAGAATTCTTAGCTAGTCATGTTCAATCTTATCAGACAGTTGCTTTTGATGGAAAAACGATGAATACTAAGTTTGTATATAATTTAATGGATAGCTTTCCATTTGATTTGAATATTCAATGTTGTGATTTAGTGACTCCAATATGGAAAGATAGACCAGCTATGGCTTGTCATAAAGCATACTTATATGATATTAAGTATCATGGTATTGAAACAAAAGAAAAAATAGATATGATAAGAGAGTATATGAAGGTTAATAACTGTGATGCACATGTGATTACTGCTTTAGATGATATTGCTTGGATCTTTAATATAAGAGGTAAAGATATTGAATCTACTCCTGTTGTTTTAGCATACGCTTTAATTACTATGGATAATGCTTATTTATATTTACAAGATGATGCTTATGATGAAGAGATTAAAAATTTCTTAAGAGATCAAGGTGTTATTATTAAAGATTATTATGATATTTTTGATGATGCTTATGATTTAGATGGTACTGTATTATTAGATCTTGCTAATATTAATTATGAATTAATGAATCAAATTAACTGTGATGTAGTAGATGCACCTAATCCAAGCCAATATTTCAAATCTATTAAAAATAAAGTAGAAATCCAAAATACTATTAATGCTCATATTAAAGATGGTGTCGCAGTTACTAAATTTATGTATTGGTTAAAAAAGAATATTAATAAAATAGAAATGGATGAAATCAGTGTTGATGAAATACTTACAAGCTTTAGAGCACAGCAAGATTTATTCATTGAACCTTCTTTTACTACAATCAGTGCATATGAAGAAAATGCCGCATTAATGCATTATCATGCAACTAAAGAACATTGTACAAAATTACAGCCTAAAGGATTCCTATTAGTTGATAGTGGCGGTCATTATTATGATGGTACTACTGATATTACTAGAACTTTTGTATTAGGTGATATTACTGATATTCAAAGAAAACACTTTACTCTTGTATTAAAAGGGATGCTTAATCTTCAAAGAGCGAAGTTCCTATATGGCCAAACTGGTATCGATTTAGACTGCATTGCTAGATATCCAATGTGGAATGAAGGTATAGATTATCAATGCGGTACTGGACATGGAGTTGGACATCTATTATGTGTACATGAAGGTCCTAACGAATTTAGACCAAAGCCAAGAACAGGGACTCCTGTTGTTTTAGAAGAAGGTATGCTTACAACTGATGAGCCTGGTATCTACCTTGAAGGACAGTATGGTATTCGATTAGAAAATGAATTATTATGCCAAAAAGATATTAAGAATGAATATGGTCAATTCATGTCATTCAAATGCTTAACATTAGTTCCAATTGATCTAGATGGAATTGATGTAAATATGTTAGCTTATGATGAAAAAGAGGCATTAAATGCATATCATAAAGAAGTTTATGATACAATTTCCCCATATTTAAATGAGGAAGAAAAAGATTGGTTAAAAGAATATACTAGAAGTATTTAAAGGAAGCTACTTAGCTTCCTTTATTACTTCATCTAAATATTCAATCAGTTTTCCTGTAGTTTCCTCTTCTACATAATATTGTACATGTCCTATTGTTATTACTCCTGATAAAATCGAAAAATGAGTTATTTCTCCATCATTTTTATCATAACAATAAATATAATATTTCCATCCTTTTACTTGTTCTTCTTCTGGAACCTTTTCTAACTTAGCTTCATTGATTTTTGTTTCTAATGTTTTAAACACTTCTTCATTATAAATATATTTTTCCATTATTATTCCATTCATTGGCAAAAGTGCAGTCATATAACTAACTTCATTTAAATTGATATTTTTTGATGAAGTACAGCCAAGCATAATCAATGTTACAATAAAGCACAGTATCTTTTTCATCGTATCATCACCCTTTATTTTATAAAATAAAAAATATGAAATTCCAGTGAATTCCATATTTACTCTTGCTTTTGTTTTAAAGCTATTCTTTCCTTAACATATCTTCTAAATAATTCATATATAACCGAAAATACAGGTAACCCAAATACCATACCTACAACTCCAAATAATCCTCCACCTATAGTAATTGAAAATAACACCCATAAACCTGATAAACCTACTGAACTTCCTACAACATGTGGGTAAATTAGATTAGATTCACATTGTTGTAGTATAACTCCAAAAATAATGAATACTATTGCTTTTATAGGTGATACAAATAAGATAAGGATTGCAGAAACAGCTGTACCAATAAAGGGACCAAAATAAGGAATAATGTTAGTAATCCCAATAACAATTGCAGCAATAGAAGCATAAGGTATATCTAGTATCTTACATCCAATATAACATAAAATACCTATAATGACTGATTCAGTTAATTGGCCAGTAAAAAATTGTCTAAATGTTCTACTAATCAAATTCATAACACCTTTAAAAAACAAATAATCTTTTTCTTTCAACAATGCATATCCTACCTGATTACATTGTCTTAACAATCTCTCTTTATCTATAGTTATATAAAAAGCAATAACTATACCTAAAAATATATTTTTAACACTACTAGTTAATGCTTTAACTCCTGTCATTAAAGAAGGAGCATACTTAGATACTGATGACACAATTCCTGTCCAAAAATCATTTTGAAATCCTTCTATAGAAGCTACCATATCTTCACTTAACGATAAATTATCTAATATTATCTTAAGATAAACTTTGCTTTGTTCAATCATTAAAGGTACATTATTTACGAGCACTGTTATATTTTCAATCACTTGTGGTAAAACAATAACCAATAATATAATAATAACCAAGAATACCAATATAATTGATAGTATAGAGGAGATAAGCTTTCTTTTCTTATCATTTTCTATCATCAAATGTTTTTCTATAAATCCCGTTGGTAACTGAAAAATAAATGCTAACACTATACCATAAATAAATGGTGATAACACATCAAAAACAATACCAATAAAACCTAATATATAATCCAAATAAACGACTGCCACAATCGCTAAAATAGTAAAACTAATCAGCATAGCTATCGTTTTAACACTTGCATCCTTGATTTTCTGTGTTAATACATTCATATAACCACCACCTTGATATTATTATAATTTCTCTTTATTACCAGTTTATGAATTTAATCACCAACACCAAAATCAGTTGGAATTCCTAAATAATCATATCTTATATCATCTTTTAAATAACTATATTTTTGATCAAACCATTGAATCAATTCATCATCTCTTTTTATATTAGTAGAATTATTACGATAAATATTTATAGTACCATATTTAAAATATTTCTCTAATATTTCAATATCTTTTTGTATCATCTCTTTAGTTTGTCCTTGTATACCTACCATTAAACAAGGAGAATCAAAGTTTTCTAATATTTCTTCTATTGAAGAATAATGTACATTTTTATTTAATACTACATTTCTCATATATTCATCAAACGTTTCAATACCAGTTTTTACTATAACTTCTATATTTAATTTTGTTCTCAATTTTTTTATTCTATTCTTATATGAATAATGTGCTTCTATATATAATCTTTCTATCTTCTTTTCTTCAATAATTTTTAATATTCTTTCTATTGTTTCATTAGGAAGTTCAAAAAAACTACCTGAATTAATGACTTCCAATACTTTATATTTACCAGTAACTTGATCTAGGACTTCATTATTAATTCTAATATTCTCCTCTTCATTCATAGAATTATCTTCTATATAATCACAAAAAGAACATTTCCCCCAGATACAAGGTCTTCCCTTCAATAACACAATTTCTCTCTTATCTTTGCTTATAATCTCACTATATCTTTCCATTTATATACTCCATAAATCTTTCATTCTTCTCTAATTTTTTAAAAATTATTGTTCCTACAAACAATACAACTGCTTCTCCTAAAAAAACATAGAAAGCATTAATTAAATATGGAATATGATAAACAATTGATAATTCAGCACCAATAATCAATCCAGTAGCCACTGATCCTAATAAGGCTGATAAATACAAATGACTAACTTTATTCATACAATAACAAACAACTATTGTACTTACAGTTCCTACAAACATATCAACAATACCTAATGGTGATGCTGTATTTGCTATAAAGCATCCAACAACTAATCCTGGTATTAGCTTTTTATTATAAAAAGCCAATAATACAATAATCTCAGATAGTCGAAACTGAAGTTCTCGATAAGCTAATGGCTGTATCATTAATGTTAATGCAGCATATATAGCAGCTATCATCGCATTCATTGATATTGTCATAATCATTTTATTATTTTTATTCATTTTTTTCCTCTCCAAAATAACAGTTTGAAGCCAAACAAAGAAAAAAAGTGGCAAGCCACTTTTCTCTGTTCTGAGTTTTTTATACTGGGTTTGGCTCTTTTAACCAGTGAGTTTCCTCGAAGCTATTTTATTATACCTACAATTTCCTGTCAACTAAAACAATACATTATAATTCTTCACCATTTGTTTCAATAACTTTTTTATACCAATAGTATGAATCTTTTGGAATTCTATTTAATGTACCAGAATTTTCATCTTCTTCTCTATCAACATAAACAAAACCATATCTCTTCTGATATCCGTTTAACCAGCTTAATAAATCAGTAAAAGACCAAGTACAATAAGCTAATACTCTACATCCATCATCACAAGCTTTCTTTAATTCTTCTATATGACGTTTTAAATAATCTATACGATATGGATCATGTACCTGTCCATCCTCTACTTTATCAAATGCACCTAAACCATTTTCTGAAATGACAATTGGTAAATCATATCTAGAAGTAATCGTTCTACATGCATATCTTAAACCCATAGGGTCGATTGTCCAGTCCCAATCAGTTGTTGGCAAGAATTCATTAGAAGGATTCTTATATAATCCAGGCATACCTTTTTCTTTACTTGTACCTTTTTTACCAGTATTATTCATTTCAAAAGTCATGCTCACACCATCAATAGGATTATATTCAGCAACTAATGTCTGATAATAATTAACTCCCATAAAATCAACTAAACCAGCAGCTTTCTTTAAGATTTGAGTATCTCCATCTTCCATAACTGGTGCTACCCCTAAACTTTCTAAATACGCCAAAGCTGCTCTTGGATAACGTCCATAAGCATAAACATCCATCCAGAAATGATCTTGTAAATCATCATAATCCATCTTGGCCATCGCATTTTCTGGTTTTCTATCATATGCATAACATGGATTATATGCATATGATGCACCCACTTTTGCATCAGGCCATAATTCTTTCAAAGCAATAACGCTTTTAGCATGAGCCATAAAAGCATGATGATTGACTTGATAGAAAGTTTTGAAATCATTAATTTTTCCCGGTGGATGCATTCCACCTAACCAGCCATGAGCTGTAAAAACATTTTGTTCATTATTTGTAATCCAATATTTAACTCTATCTCCATAACGTTTAAAGATAGTAGTAGCATAATTAACATAATCATCTACAATCTTACGATTTTCCCAACCATGATACTCATCTTCTAATGCTTGAGGCATATCCCAATGATAAACAGTAACCATAGGTTCAATACCATATTTCAAACATTCATTGATTAAATCATCATAAAATTGAAGACCAGCTTCATTTAATTCACCATATCCATTAGGATAAATTCTTGTCCAGGCAATTGAAAAACGATAAGTCTTCAACCCCATTTCTGCCATTAATTTAACATCTTCTTTGTAGCGATGATAATGATCCACAGCTTTATCACCAGTAGTAGCTTTAAATGTTTTACCAGGAATTCTTACAAATTTATCCCAGTTTGAAATACCTTTGCCATCTGCATCCCAACCACCTTCTACTTGATAAGCAGCAGAAGCACTACCCCAAAGAAAATTTGTAGGAAAACCTATAGACTTTTCGAAATACATTTTTTTCTCCTCCTTCAATAATATTCAAATTTCATCATAACATCTTTAAATTTATAACAATTTCAGTTGTTTACTGACAATGTCTTTTAATATACGCATTAACAGTTTTAGAATAATCATCATTTAAACCTTCTAATTCAAATAAATAATTCTCTTTTATTGGAAATAATTCTTTTTCTGAACCACTATTATTAAACAATTCTAAAACACAATTAAAATCAACTTTTTTATCTGCTTTACTATGAATAAAAATAGTAGGAATTTCATTATTTTTTACTAATTCTACAGTATTCATACCTTTAATATCATAGTTTAGTTCATCTTTAATTGCACCTCTAATAATAGGAGCAACCAAATGCATAGTTTTCTTATTCTTTGCGAAAGAATAAGCTAAATAATAGTAAACATTATCAAATGCTCCCTCACTAATAATTACTTTTACATTTTTTAACTTAAGCATTCCAGCAGCATTTAAAATTGTATTTGCTCCCATCTCTAAACCATACATAATAATAGAGTGATCATCACCATACTTTTGTAAAAGATACGTATTCCAATACATTAAATCAGTTACATCTCGATAACCAAAACCTCTAATATAACCATCACTATTACCATGAGCATTAGCATCAATTAATAAAATATTAACATTACCTAATAAGTGATCAAAATACTCAACATAAGGTTCCATAATCACTGCAGACTGATTAAAAGGATGTACAACCAACACTGTCTTATCAGCATTTTCTTTTTCTAATAAATATCCCTGCAATAATAATCCTTTATGATTTTTAATCTTTATTTTCTTCATATCATCATTTTCAAGAATTGCATCTTCATTATCAGCAAAAGAACTTCTATAGCCAACTTTCTTACCATACTGATAAGCTTCCTGATAAACCTTTCCACCTACACCTGCAGCTACTGCCAATAAAGAAGAACCAATTAATCTTTTTTTCATTTATACCATCCTCCAAAATTATCCATCATTAATCTATTAATATTTGAAACCTGTTCAAACGAACTTAATCTATACTTATCATTTTCCATTCTAGCTGCAAAAAACTGTACTGCTCCTTCCAATTCTTTTCTAACCATTGGAATAAGTTTTTTAGGAAAACTTTCTATCGGAAAACATGTAAATATAAAAGTATTATAGTCAGCATGGAATAAATCCAATAAAATCTCATATCCATCACTTTGAACAATAGAATTTCCTAATGCTAAATCTAAATCATGATTTGCAAAAGTTAACATATTACTTATAATCTTTCTCATAATTTTCAAAGTAACAGCTTCATATTGTTCAAAATCATTCGTAAAAATATAATATATATAAGAGAAAATCAAATTAACATTTTCTTTCTCTACATCTTTATCATTTAAAACAAAAATTTGAGATAAGTGATTCATCAAATCCTTAGTCACATTATAATGAGATAATATTAATGTTCCAAAATCAGTCATTATCATCAAAGAAAATCTTGAATTCTCACATAATATCTCAATAGCTTCCTCTAATTCTTCTAATGTTTCTTTATAGAATTTATCTAAATGTTTATATACAAGTCTAATAATCTTTCTTATAAAATATAAATGATATTGATATTCAGTATCTAAATATTTTGAATTAATACCATCCCATTCATTCTCATATAAAATATTTTTCAACAATAAGATAATAGAATCTATAAACTGTTTATATTTTCCTCTATTAATCATGTTTTCTAATATAGGTATATAAATCTTATAAAATTCATCAATTGTTTCCTGTGTAATCCCATTATGATATTTCATATAATCTAATATATTACAATAATCAATAGGATTTAATTGAATTTCATGACTTGCTGTATTCTTCACAAAACTTTCATACAAAGAATAATGAAGCATTTGAGAATAAGGTATTTTTTCTTTTATACGTCTTAATATATCTTTTACAATGAAGAGTTGTTCTTGTTCATGTAAATCCTCAGAAAAATGATATATAATACTATCTTTAAATTGTACTTCTACAAAAATATCTATTTTTCTAAAATTCTCATCTAACATATAATAATGACATTTAACTGAAAAATCACCATTTTTATAACTTGATCTATATTTATATTTACCTACATACTGACTCTTATGCGATATTAGAAATTCTTCTATCATTTCCATATTTACTGGCATATAGACCTCCTATCTATGAGCTTTTTTAAATCTTGGTAAGAAATCACTCAATATATATTGAATTGTTACTGCTCTTATATTTTCTTTAGAATAATCTCCACCCATCATTAGCGAAGTATCCATAATTTCTTCTGTCAATAGCGTTAGCTCTCTATCGCTTAACTCAATCTTTTCTAATTTAATTGATTCACTTACAATCGTCTTACAGTCTTCAATATAAGCTTGTTTATTTATATCTGTTATGTGTTCCATATAACCACTCCTTAATTTGTACTTATTATACCATGATTTATAATATTATTTTATAAAAATATTAACTTTTCATATAGATAACCACTAAAAATAAAACTGTGATAACTCTTATTCAAATTTGATTAGATATCATACATTCATAATATAAAAAAACATATGAATTCTTTATAAATTATTCAACATTTTCAATAAATATTGACTATAAAAATAGATATAAAGTTATCTAAAAAACTTTATATCTTCAGTTACTTCTATATTTAATTGTTTTAAATAATCAATCGCTTGATTATAAGTATCTATATCACTTAAACGATATGGTTCATGAGCATCAGTCCCAATAATTACTCTATTTCCAACCTCTGATACGATTTTCCAGAATACCGGATTAGGATAATGTCTCTTTGCTTTAAAACCTAATAAATTAAATTCTAAAGGTATATCCTTTAACTTAGCGTGTTCACATAAACGTTTATATTCTTTTATATAACGATAATCATTCGGATTAAAACAAGCTAAATCAGGATGAGCAACATAACTAAACAAACCACTATCTATTCCTTTAATCACTTGATTAATATATCTAATAAAAGATTGATAACCTATTGGTGAACCATAATATATCCCATTTTCATCACTACCATCATAATGATTACCTAAAATAATATAATCTATCTCTTTCTCTTCTATCATTTGTTTTAACCAAGGTATATATTTTTCAAAGTATTCTACTTCTAATCCTATTTTAATCGATATTTGATCCTTATATTTATCTCTTAGATTTCTTAATACATAAACATAATCATCTAATTGTGTATCTTTCATTCTCATAAAAGGAACAAACAAGCTATCATAATGCCAAGGAGTATGATCTGAAAATCCTAGTTCTGTATACCCGCCCTTAATTGCTTCTAAAATATATTCTTCTTCACTTCCAATAGCATGCTGACATCTTTTGGTATGAGTATGATAATTCTTCATCGTCTTCCCTCCCTCTTTAAAAAAATAGGGATTTCTCCCTATTCATAATCACATGTATAACCACGCATATCTAATTCAAGTTTAACAACTTGCCATTCTTTAATTAAGTCACCTAGTTCTTCTTTTAATCTTACAACACCTTTAGTATCTTCAGCTTTAATAACTGCCATAATTGTAGGACCAGCACCAGATAAATAAGCTCCTAATACTCTATCATCTTTTTCTAGTTCTTCCATGATTTCATTAAAACCTTTAATTAAATCTCCACGATAAGGTTGATGTAATCGATCTTTAAAACCAAGTTTTAAACCTTCATCATATCCATTAATTAATGAAGCTACCATTAACGCAAGATGAGAGACGTTTTTAATTGCATCAGCTCTTGGTAAAATCTGTGGTAAAACAGAACGAGATTTTTCTGTCGATAATGTAAATGGTGGAATAAATGCTACAAAGCGATAATCATGCTTAACTGGAATATTTAAAGTTGTTACTTTTTCAGTTTCCATAACTGATACTGTTAATCCCCCAAAAATTGCAGGTGCAACGTTATCAGGATGCCCTTCAATTTTTGTTGCTAGTTCTAAAATTTCCTGTCTATCCTCAGGTCTATCTTTAAATGCAAACGCTCCTACAATTCCTGCTACAATACATGTAGAAGAACTTCCTAGTCCTCTTGTATAAGGAACATCACCACTACATTCAATTCTTAATCCGTTAAATTCTAAACCACATTGTTTAGCCCCTTCTACAAAGGCTTGATATGTCATATTATTAGTATTACAGAACTGTTTAGGACATCCAGTAATTTCTAAACCTTCATCAATCAATTCAAATGTGAAGGTATTATATAATGTGACAGCTAACCCCGCCACGTCAAAACCAGGTCCTAAGTTAGCACTTGTTGCTGGTACTTTTACTTTAACTTTCATAATTAGTATCCTTTCACACGTTCACTAATACAATCAATAATATTTTCTTTATCAATAACCAATGTATGTAAGATTTTTCTATCTTTAATACCTACTAATGGTTTAGGTACAGGTACATTTGTTTTTTCATTTAAAGCATCAATTGCTTCATATTCACCTAATTCTTGACCAGTAATTGCTTTATATACAGATTCAGGGAACTTATATGGTGAAGCAGTAGATAAGATAATTGTCTTTGTAGAATCATGAGTATCTTTTTGATATTGTTTATATACACCATATCCTATCGCTGTATGAGTATCTAATAAATATCCAGTTTCTTTATAACATTTACTAACTGTTTCAATAATTTGATCTTCACTTAACCATCCAGCTTTGAATAATTTTTGTATTTCAGCTAATACTTCTTCTTCAACTTCATATACACCAGTTTCATTTAACTTATCCATATATTCTTTAACTTTATTTCCATCTTTACCTGTAAATAAATAAACAAGTCTTTCTAAGTTACTAGACACCAAAATATCCATTGCAGGAGCATTCGTCTTATAGAATTCTCTATTAGCATCATATCTTCCTGTAGTAAAGAAATCTGTTAGGATGTTATTTTTATTGCTTGCAGCAATAAATGTTTTAATTGGTAATCCCATCTCTTTTGCGATATATCCTGCTAAAGCATTACCAAAGTTACCACTTGGAATAGTAAAATTAACTTCTTCTCCTAATGTAATATCTCCTTTATTAACTAAAGTAAAATAAGAATAGAAATAATAAACAATCTGTGGAATTAATCTTCCTATATTTATAGAGTTAGCAGATGAAAGGAAAACATTATGTTCATCACATAATTTCTTTAATTCTTGAGAATTAAATGCTTTTTTTACTGCAGTCTGTGCATCATCAAAATTACCTCTAATACCAATAACTTCTACATTCTTACCAGTTTGTGTAATCATCTGTTGTTTTTGAATTGGTGAAACCCCGTCAATTGGATAAAAAACTTTAATACAAGTTCCTTCTACATCTTTAAATCCTTCTAATGCAGCTTTACCAGTATCACCAGATGTAGCAGCTAAAATCATTACTTCTCTATCTTCTTTCATTTTCTTTAAAGATAAAGTCATTAAATGTGGTAGCATAGATAAAGCCATGTCTTTAAATGCAGCAGTAGCGCCTTGGAATAATTCTGCAATATAAACATCCCCAGCATTCTCTACAGGTACTACACATTCAGGAAATAATCCATCCCCATATGCAGCCTGACATGCTTTATGAATATCATCATAAGCATCATTAGGTGTAAATGATGAAATAATTTCAGCAGCTAAATCAACATAAGATAATTTCAATAATTTATTTAAATCTTTCTTTTCAAATCCATCTTCAGGTACTAATAAACCACCATCACTACCAATTCCTTGTAAAATAGCTTGGTAGAAATTCAACGGTTTTTGATTTCCTCTAGTACTAACATAAGTTTTTTCTTTCATTGTAACTTCCCCCTATCAGTTTTTGTACATTATACTAATTTCTTTGAGTTTGGTCAATTATTTATATAAATATTATCGATAATTTCTATTTATTCTTTAGAAATTAATGATTTTCATAAATTAAAGGCTTAAATTATCATGATGACATTTTATTATCATTTTCTTTACTCTCGGTCTTTTCTAGTCTAAAATAAATACATTAATAGAGGGGGATTAAAATGAGTCACTTAGTTATACCAGAAGGTTATACTTCACATGTTAATCTTATTGATACAGAAGTTGCAATTAAATTAATTAAAGATACTTTTGAAAGAAGATTAGCAGAACAATTAAGATTAACAAGAGTTTCAGCTCCATTATTCTTATTAAAGAATACTGGACTTAATGATAATTTAAATGGAACAGAAAAACCTGTATCTTTTACAAGTGCAGAATTAAATAATAATGATGAAATAGAAATTATCCATTCATTAGCAAAATGGAAAAGAGATGCCTTATATAGATATCATTTCGAAAAACATACTGGATTGTATACAGATATGAATGCAATCAGAAAAGATGAAGAATTAGATAATATTCATTCTATGTATGTTGATCAATGGGATTGGGAAATGGTTATTGATAAACAAGATAGAACTTTAGAATTCTTTAAAGAAACTGTTAAAAAAATATATACAGCTTTATTAGATGTAGAGTTCTTAATGATTAGACATTATCCTCAATTAGGTGAATCTATCTTACCAGAGGAAATTACGTTTATTACATCACAAGAATTAGAAGATTTATATCCAGCTTTAACACCAAAACAAAGAGAAAGAGAAATTGTAAGAGCTAAAAAAGCTGTTTGTATTATGCAGATTGGTGATTTATTAAAATCTGGCGTTAAGCACGATGGTCGTTCTCCCGACTATGATGATTGGGGTTTAAATGGTGATATCTTAGTCTATAATACTCAATTAGATGATGCTTTAGAAATCTCTAGTATGGGAATTAGAGTTGACAGAGATGCTTTATTAGAACAATTAGATAAAGCTAATGCTAATGAAAGAATTGAACTTCCATATCATCAAAATATCATTAATAATATATTACCATTAAGTATTGGTGGCGGTATTGGTCAAAGCCGTTTATGCATGTTCTTCTTAAGAAAAGTTCATATTGGTGAAGTGCAAGCTTCATTATGGGATGAAGAAACCATGAAAGTATGTGAAGAAAAAGGTGTTCATTTATTATAAAATCTAATTGTGTAATCTATGATTACACAATTTTTTTCTTTAAAAAAAGAATTTTTACATTTTATCACGTATATAAGTAAGAACTTTTTATAAAAAAAATCTTGATTACATCTCTAAAACAATAATCTTAAACAGTTTTTATTAGAATATATAATATAAGTTACTATAAAGACTTCTGAATATCTTAATGTTTTTATATTTTTTCATAGTATTATACTTATATAAATTCATTTAACCATAAAATATTCAACTATAAAACTCATGAAAAGGAGTTGTTAAATAAATAACACAATATCTATCACCTCAAAATACAAAGAAAGTCTAGAAAATCATTATGCAGGGTGAAAGATGTGCAAAAGTCATTCTTGATGCTGATGTTTCCATTGTCCATATGGATCGTCAGAAGGATACCTTCATTGAAACTGAGAGATTATTCATAATCTAAAACAGACAAAATCTAAAGATATGTATAATTCTGTATTAAAAGAAGTCATGAAATATTATAAGGAAACTAACGTAGGTATATCAGTTATGTGTAAAATTTGGGATAAGATTGAAAACGATAGGATTCAAGAAAGATAGATTGTAATGAGTCTATAGAATTATAGTATTATAAATACTTTGGAATTATTAAAGATTCTAGAAGTAGAGTATGTAATGTATAAGAAGTTAGTATTGAAATAAAATAACATGAGACTATAACGATAAATTTTCTTTGTTGTAATCTTTTTAGTAAGCAAGAAAATATAGAAGTACTATGAATACCTTACATTTTTGTATAACTGTATAAATTAATAATCTATCCATTATGAAAATTATTTATAAAATATTTTGATTTTGTTATAATATGAGAGTGGAGGGATGTTTATGAAAGATGGATTTATTAGAGTTGCTAGTGCTTCATTTGAAGTTAAATTGGGCAACGTTAAAGCTAATACTAATAAAATAATTGAATTAATAGATGAAGCTAAAAATAGCCATACTCAAGTTCTAGTATTCCCAGAACTTAGTTTAACAGGTTATACTTTACAGGATTTATTCTTTCAGGCTAGAGTTTTAAACGAAGCTAAAACTCAATTAAATATTATTAAAGAAAAAACAAAAGATTTAAATATGGTTGTTGCAGTTGGATTACCATTAGAAGTTAAAAATAAATTATATAATTGTGCTGCTATTTTATGCAATGGTGAAATTTTAGGTATAGTACCTAAAACATATATTCCTAATTATCATGAATTCTATGAAGCGAGACACTTTGCAAGCGCACCAAAAGATAATAATGAAATTAGAATTGGTGATGATTTAATACCATTTGGTACAAAGATTGTTTTTGAAGATATTAATCATCCTTATTTAAAGATTGCAGCTGAAATATGTGAAGATGTATGGGCTCCTCTTCCGCCTAGTACATTACATTGTTTAAATGGTGCTACATTAATATTAAATACTTCTGCAAGTAATGATTTAACTGGTAAATCTGATTATCGTAGAGCTTTAATTGCTCAGCAGAGTGCTAGATGTGTATGTGGTTATATTTATACCAATGCTGGTCTAGGTGAATCTAGTACAGATGTTGTCTTTAGTGGTCATCATTTAATTTGTGAAAATGGTTCAAAGTTAAATGAATCTAAACAGTATGAAAATGGTATTATTTATGCTGATATAGATATGGAAAAGATTTATCGTGAAAGATTAGAAATGAGTACATATCAGAATCATTTTGATGATGATTATTGGACTATAGATTTTGAATTGAAAGATGAAGATTTAGAGTTAAATAGATATTATGATCCTCATCCATTTGTACCTAGCGATCATGATAAACGTGCATTAAGATGTAAAGAAGTCTTTGATATCCAAATCCATGGTTTAATTCAAAGATTAAAAGCTGCTCATATAAAGAAAGTTGTTATTGGAATATCTGGAGGATTAGATTCAACATTAGCTCTTTTAGTAGCAACTATGGCTTATCAAAAGTTAGGTTATCCTTTAACTGATATTATTGCAGTTACTATGCCTTGTTTTGGTACAACTAGTAGAACAAAAAATAATGCATTAATGATGATGGAAGAATGTGGTGTAACATCTATGACAGTAGATATTGGTGAAGCTGTTACTCAACACTTTAAAGATATTGGACAAGATCCTCATACTCATGATGTAACTTATGAAAACTGCCAAGCAAGAGAAAGAACTCAAGTCTTAATGGATATTGCGAATAAAGTTGGTGGTATTGTTATTGGAACTGGAGATTTATCAGAAGTTGCTTTAGGATGGTCTACATACAATGGAGATCATATGAGTATGTATGCTGTTAATGTATCAGTTCCTAAAACATTAGTAAGATATTTAGTAGATTATGTATCATCTTTATATAAAGGAGAAAAATTAGAAGTAATCTTACAAGATATTTTAGATACTCCTGTATCTCCTGAATTAATACCAGCTGATAATGATAAGATTACTCAAAAAACAGAAGATATTGTAGGTCCATATGAATTACACGATTTCTTCTTATATCAGCATGCTCGTTTCCATTATGAACCAGCTAAACTATACAGAATAGCTTGTTTAACATATCAAGATAAATATGATAAAGAAACTATCAAAAAATGGTTAATCTTATTCTATAGACGTTTCTTTACTCAACAATTTAAACGTTCTTGTATCCCAGATGGTCCTAAAGTAGGAAGTGTTGCCTTAAGTCCAAGAGGAGATTTAAGAATGCCTAGCGATAGTGATGTTTCATCATGGCTAGAACAATGTAATCAATTATAAAATAAATCCCGATAAAATTTATCGGGATTTTAATTTGGTGTTCCATGCATAAAGAAATATAAGATCATTGCAATTAAATCAACAACAAAGAATACTGCAAATATAATAACTACAATCTTTAATATTTTCTTTAATGTTCTTTTGTTTTCTTCAGTATTTAATTTTACTTCAAGTTGACTTAAACTACTTTTTGTACTTACTTTACCTAAAATAAGTTGATCTAATGATACTTCAAATAATTGACTTAATGAAATAAGTTTTTCCATATCAGGTGTTGTATCTCCTATCTCCCATTTAGATACTGTTTGTCTAGAAACATTAAGTTTATTTGCTAATTCTTCTTGAGATAAGCCTTTCTGTTTTCTTAGTTCATATAATCTATTGTTAAAGTCCATGTGTGTGCCCTCCTTTGATACCTCTATTTTACTTTTCTTATATGAAATTATCTACCAATCAAACTTAACAATTTGTCAAAAAAAAATAACAATAAATAAAAAATCTAAATAGATTGATATGATTACCTCCCAGTAGACAGCGAAAATAATTAAACGCTGTTACGGGAGGTTTTTATATTGGGAAGAAAAAGTAAATATTCAAAAGAATTAAAAATAAGTATTGTAAAGAAATA
>JAXJVS010000017.1:0-2158 GCA_036308445.1 Bacilli bacterium
GACTTGCATCATTACAACAATAAATAAAATAAATAAGAACCATGGGACACATGGGGATAGCTCGTTGATACTTATAACGTCAGTTATATTGAGCGAGAAGCTCCCGCTTCTATAAGCGGAGAGGGTATGTCACAAACAGTGATTAGACATCCAATTAAGAAAGTACAGTAATGTACTTTTTTTCTTGACTTTGTCGTAAGGGGAAAGCTTATGATATGAGTAGGAGGTAAGATTATGTTATCAATAGGTGAGTTTTCAAAAATATGTAAAGTGTCTACTAAGACATTGCGTTATTATGCAGAAATAGGTTTAATTTTGCCAAATAAGATTAATCCTGAGAATGGTTATAGATATTATTCTATAGAACAATTAGAAACTATGTTGTTGATTAATAGATTAAAGAGTTATTATTTTTCTTTGGAAGAAATTAAAGATATAATGGATTCTAAAGAGATGCAAGATGAAAAACTAGTCATAGAGCTTAATCGTAAGAAGGAAGAAATAAGCAAACAATTACAACGATATCATTATATTATTAATCAATTAGATAATGATATAATAACAATTAAACAAGGTAAATCTATTATGTCTTATTTAGATAAAATAGATATAGATATAGTAAAAGTACCAAAAATGAATATTTTATCAATAAGAAAAAAAGTAAAAGAGCAAGAATTTGAAAATGAATATCGTATAAATTATGGAAATTTATTTAAAAGAATTGTAGATGAAAGATTAACAGTAGTATCACCACCAATGATATTATTTCATGACTGTGAATTTAGTCCTTTAGGGCTAGATAGTGAATTTGCAGTACCTGTTAAAGAATATATTAGAGGTACTAGAGACTTTGAACCAGGACTATGTATTAAAACGGTTGTAAAAGGTGCTTACAGTGAATTATCATCTGTATATGCCAAACAAATAGAATGGGCAGAAAACCATGGTTATGAGAGTAGTGATGCTTTGTTTGAGGTATATGTAGTGGATCCCTCGCAAGCGCATAGTGAAGAAGAAGTAATAACGGAAGTTTATTATCCAATTAAAAAGAAAGGAAATAAATAAAATGGATATAGGAAATAAAATTCAAAAAGAATACAACAATACAACCGGTATTGTTGTACTAAGAAATAATGATATTATATATGAAAAATATTTTAATCATTGTGATATGAAAAATAAAGTACATGTTTATTCAGTTACAAAGAGTATAGTTTCTATTCTTATAGGGATTGCGATAGAAAAAGGATATATAAAAAGTGTTGAACAGAAGTTAGTAGAATTTTATCCTGAGTATAGAGAACTTAATAAAGTGGTAGAAGAGATAACTATTAAAGATATGCTTATTATGAATGTTAATTATAGATTCTTAATACCTCCTTATAAGAAATATTTTACAAGTGATAATTGGGTCAAATTTGGTATTTCATTACTCAAAAAGAAAAAAGATTGTTTTTATTATTCACCATTGATAGGATTAGATATTTTAACAGGTATTCTTACAAAAGTAACAGGTATGTCAGTATTAAAGTTTGCGAAAGAAAATTTATTTATACCGTTAGGTATAGACATAAAAGAAAACATTACTTTTAAGGATAAAGAAGATCAGTTATCTTTTAATCAGTCGTTTGATAGAAATGGCTGGGTAGCTGATCCTCAAGGGGTTAATGCCTGTGGCTGGGGATTAACTTTAAGTGCTAGGGATATGGCTAAAATAGGTAATTTATATTTAAATAATGGAATCTATGATGATAAGCAGATTGTTTCTTTTTCTTGGATAAAAGAGAGTACTAGGGAACAAAATAGATGGAGAAAACGAAACTTATCTTATGGATATCTTTGGTGGTTAGGTGAAAATGGTTATGCTGCGATGGGCGAAGCTGGAAATATAATATATGTAAATAATGATAAAAAGGTTGTAGTAGCAATGACTTGTTTATTTGATACTAAAGCAAAGGATAGAATAGAGTTTATTGAGAAATATATTATTCCAAATGTGTAATGCTACGTAAAGTAGCATTATTGTTATGATGCGTTTCTTGTTTATATGTTTTATCTTTTATATAATGAGATTGTATAGGAGGGTATACATATGACATTAGGTGAAAAAATAAAGAATTTAAGAAATAATATAGGATTAACACAGGAACAGTTAGCA
>JAXJVS010000018.1:0-12161 GCA_036308445.1 Bacilli bacterium
CTTTTTTATATTTATTACTGAATATATTATAACATATTTTGTATTGTTCATCCATAACAAAATCAACAAAAAAGCGATTCATCTCGCCACCTGTAGAGGTGGGAGAATTCTCGCTAGTGTTAGTTAAATTTTCTATCTTACTTCGTCTAGGATCACTTAAATAGATTTCATGATGATATCTAATATTACTAATATCTAACTCATATCCCTGTTCTTTCATATATTCATGCATTAATTCTACAGTCTTACGTTCATTATCATAAGATCCAATATGCATACATTGCACACATTCACCTTCATCATATGTAAAATATTCTACCTTAGAAAAATCTTCCTTCTTCTTTCTTGTCGCTTCATTTACTGCCCAATCAAAATCTTTCTTAGATACAAAATCAGGTAATCTAATTAAAGATATAAATTGAAAATTATCTTTATGCTGATAATCTACACCTTTAATACCTTCTTGCCACCAAAACCCTTCTAAAGGTGGAACTACATATTCAAAATATCCATCTATCTTATAATCTCCTTTGTAACTCATCTTAATTGTAAATGCAATAGTATATAACAAGCCAATAGATAATTTATATTCTCCTTCTTCATCATTAGGATTACCTTTTCCTCTAACTGCAATATAATTCATTCTAGGAATATGAACTATATTTGGAATGCTCTTAGGCATATAGAACTCTTTATATTCTTTCTTATAATCAAATATCATTTTAGTCCCCCTTATTAATATTAAACTCTCCTGTATACAGGAGAGTCAAGTCAATAATGTATAATTATTGACAAATCTTGGAAATGAGAGATAATTATTATGTCACTATTAATAAATGTAAAGGAGGGTTACTTATGGATAAAGTCATAACATCTAAATCATTAAATATTATTAAAAAAATGCAACAAAGCGAATTAACAGAAAGTATTATATATGAAGAGATTGCAAAATTTGCCAAAGGTGAAGAAAACAAAAAAACATTATTAAAACTTTCTAGAGAAGAAAAAGCACACTATGAAATCTGGAAAAAATATACTGGAATAGAAATGAAACCAGAAAAAGTTAAGATTTTCAAATATAAAATGTTAGCTAGAATCTTAGGATTTACTTTTGCAGTGAAATTAATGGAAAATGGTGAAGAAAATGCGCAAGAAGAATATGAACAGTTATATGAAGAAGTAGAAGAAAGTATTAATATTCATCAACAGGAAGAACAACATGAACAATTATTATTACAAATGTTAGATGAAGAAAGACTTCAATATGTAGGAAGTATGGTATTAGGGTTGAATGATGCTTTAGTAGAACTTACAGGTTCTTTAGCTGGTTTTACTTTTGCCTTACAAGATACTAGCTTAATAGCTTTATCAGGTTTAATAATTGGTATTTCTGCAACTTTCTCTATGGCTTCTAGTGAGTTTTTAGCAGCTCGCTCAGAAGGTAGAGACGATGCATTTAAATCTTGTACTTATACAGGGATTGCCTATTTAGTTACTGTTGTACTTCTAATTTTACCTTATCTATTATTAGATAGTAGTCAATATATGTTAGCATTAATTTGTATGTTAGTTATTGTTATATTGATTATTGCAGGATTTACTTATTATACTTCTGTAGCTCAAGACTTAGATTTCAAATATAGATTTTTAGAAATGGCGACTATTAGTATCAGTGTTGCAGTTATTTCATTTATTGTTGGTATTCTTGCCAAGAAATTCTTAGGTGTAGATATTTAAAAGAGTGGAAATTTTTCCACTCTTTATATTATATATTCATAATAGATTTCAATGAGTGAACTTTATCAACTATTCTCTAAAAACATCATTATCTCAATAAAAATTCTTTCTTTATTTCTAAGAATTCTTCTATTAATCTAAGTAATGAAAATAATCTAGCTCTGTCTTCAAATTCCTTTCTATTGCTAGGTAATGGTACACTCTTCATGTCTAAATCTATAGTATTAAATTCTTCTATTAAATCTCTACAATCATTATTTTCATGATACTCTATAGAAATCTTTCTTAAAAAATCTGATATAATTTTAGCAGTTAATGGTGTTGTATCCATTGTCTTTATTGTTTTATACATATCATATAATACCTGAGATTGATGTTCTCTCATTCTTATATATTCTTTATCAAAATTATTCTTGTTGAATACAACATTATTTTCATTTTCTATACTTACTGCCTTAGCCTGTACAATAAGATCATTTAACTTATCAAAACAATTACCATCATAATCATCTACTCCATTAATAATTCTTTTAGACATTCTTAATAATATATATTTTATTTGTTCGTCTGCTTCTAGTTTCAATGCATTCATATAATCAATATTACGATGAAGATGCATATTTGATACAATTCCAATACCTACACCAATCACAAATAATAATATTTCATTTATCAATGAATAAAGAGATATATGACTAAAAGTTAAAAAATGTGATATTAAAACTGAATTTACAGCCATTGAAGCATACCACTTAAAATACTGACAAATAAAAATATAAAATAACAAATAAATACCAAAAGATAAAATATTAAATCCAAATAAACTAAAACTAACATATGCAATAATAATGGCAATAATAAAAGCAAAAAATCTTTCAATAGCAGTAGTAATCGTTTCTTTTTTAGTAGATTGTATTGTAAGAATTGTAACTATTCCTGCAGAAATGTAAAATTCTAAGTTCATTATTCTAGCAAAAACAATAGAGATTATTGCTGCAAGTGTTATTTTTACTGTATTAAAGAATACTTTATTCATCATCTCAACTCCAATCATTTTCTAAAATTATTTCTTCATATTGTTTATATAACTTATTATATTTATCAACACTAATCTTATTTAGTTCATACCCTTTATCTTTCACATGAGCCATATGTCTAACAGTCTCTTCATAACTACAATAACCATCATCAGCACAAATAGAAGCATAAATTACAGACCCTAAAGCAGCAGTTTGTTCATTATCAGCAACTCTTAAAGATTTATTTAATATTTGCATAAGTCATAGATTTTTATAAGAAATAATCCCACTACATACAATTTCATCTATCTCAAGATCTTGCTGCTCATATTTCTATAATTCTTCTCGTTGAATAAGCGGTAGCCTCAATCAAAGGACGATATATTTCCCTGGCTTAGTAGCTAATGTTAATCCTATAATCGATCCTTTAAGATAACTATCAACATATGGTGTTTTATTACCATTCCACCAATCTAATACAAGAATTCCACTTTCTCCTACATTCAATAATCTTGCTTTATCACTTAATAATAGTATATTGAAATAATCTTGTTCTTAGCTTCTCTATAATAAGAATAAGAAACTTGGTTATCTACATACCAGCCAAACAAATCACCAGTCTCAGCGAACTCCCTTGCATAATCATAGATTTCCTTATCTTCTTCTAAAGTTTCAATAATCTTAGGTATCATCAATTCACTTGATACTCTACCTCCAAATACGGGTAAACTATCAAATTTATGACTGATAAGATACTCATTTATCTTATCAGCATAATCTTGCACCATGATGTTTCCATAATTTAACATATGCATTAAAATGATTTTTAAATTGTTCTATATTACTTAAAGGTGTTGCATTTCCATCAATAGGTAACATAGTACAAGAAGTCAAATCTATACCTATACTAATAATTTGTTTTCTATCTATCTGATTACCTTCAAGTACATGACTCACTATATATTCTAAAGTATCTATATAATCATTAGGATTTTGTAAAGCCAAGTTTTCTTCTAAAGATAATCTGTAATTATTTTCTTTAGTTATGACTCCATGAGAATAATCAAACCATGATGTAGCTATTACTTATCCATCCGATATACGACTAATACTGCTCTCGCAGATAATGTCCCATAATCCAAACCAATAGTATATTTTTCCATGATTTTACCTCCCTATTCTTATATTTTACCATTACATAATACAAAAACCTAGACTTTCATCTAGGCTTTCTTAAATCTTGTAAAAATGACTGGATAAATATATATAGTCCAGAAAATCGTTAGAAAATAACGTAGAAAATCTACTAACATATGATCAGGTAAAATAAGTTTTAATCCTGATTTCATAACCAACATTCCTAAGATTCCTATTACCATAATAACTATCTTTTCAACAATATTTGTAGATTGCATTTCAAAGTTCAAATACTTTATTTCTAACAAACAACCAACTGCATATCCCATAATAGCTCCCATCATCTTAATACTATCAGCAGCTAAAGTATAAGTCACTATATCAGCAGATACAACATAACATGTATATATTAATCCTAAAGCAGATCCTACTAATAACACAATAGCTACATTTTTTAAATTCTTTTCATAATCTTTATTTAAATATTTCATTGCAAGTACAACAATAATAGCAGTTACAATAAAAGATACTGATACATCTAAAGGACTATGAACTAATACATACATTCTTGAAAACATCATCAAGAATGGAAATACAAATAATATAACTCTTAACCAATTCTTTTTAATAATATCTAATAAACTATAACATAAAGATGTTGCAGTCTGAGTATGACCGCTAGGGAATGAATATCCTGTAGCAGTTTCTAACATTTCTTCACTAGGCCTTATTCTCTCATCTAATACCCAAGGCCTATGTATTCTAAAAGTTATCTTCATACATTGTACTGCAAGTCCAGATAAGAAATATCCTACGGCAATCTTATGTGCTATCTTTTTATCATAAAGCCAATATAAATAAGCGACAAGCGCAATAATAATTGTTTTATCCATTAATAATGATATAGCTTCAAATATCGTTACTAATAATGGATATTGATGTTCTTGTAAAAATAGTAAAAAATCCACAATTATCTTCCTCCATATTTTCTACATTATAACAAATCGTTTGAATATGACTATAAAAATTCAAATCAAACTTTTTTCTTTAATATATTATTCATATAATAATCAGATTGTTTTCTAAGTTCCTTGTCCAATCTTTCTTCGCCTAGCTTTTCAATCAATGTCTTCTCTCCAGAGAAAAGATTAACTCCTAAGCCCAAATGTTCACCTTCAATACTTATTCCCATAGCTGCAAGAGTAGTAGGAAACATATCAAAACTAGTAAATTTACGATTTTTACTATTTTGATCCTCAATTACACTATTGATAAAACAATTATATGTGGTATGTTCATAATTAGAATCATAAGTAGAATTAATATATTCAGCTGCCATACTTAAATGATCACCAGCAAGTACAATAGTTGTATTCTTATAAAAATCTTGCTGTTTTATCCATTCAACTAATTCTCCTATTTGTTTAGAATTACATCTAATAACATTAGATAAACACTCTTTATATTTATTCTCACATTTATCACATAGATATCCTTTAGGATGATGTGTATCCACAGTTAACATAGTAAAATGAAAAGGTTTATCTTCTTTTGACAAACGAAGTAATTCTTCTTTCGCAAAAGTCATTAATTTCTTATCTTCATATCCCCAGAATACATGATAATTATTTGGAATTTTATGTTGCTTATAAGCAGTATTTAAATCAAAAATATCATAATGGCCATGTTTATCAAAATAAAATTTACGACCACCAAACACAGCATCAGATCCAATTAAATATTCCTGATTATAACCTTCTTTTTCTAAAATATCACCTAAAGCAGTTAAACCAGGTAAAAAATCTCTTTTATCATTAAAAGCAGGAAAAGACAATCTTGTAAATAAAGGTATACCACTACTTTGAGCAACAATTCCACCAGTAGTCCAACCAGTTCCTGCAACAACCTTTGCTCCACCTAGTTTTTCTCCTTGTGAAAAATGAATATTTTCAAAAGCCAATTGACTTAATTCAGGAATTAAATCATCATCATAGTTACCACCATTTTCTTTAGAAGAATAAGTGTTTTCCATTGATTCTAGAAAAATATAAATAAGATTTCTTTTTTTATTAGGAAAATCTAATTTGACTTTTGCACTATCTACATAATACTTTTCATATAAGTCAGTCTTTCTAAATAGATTAACAACAAAACCAATTAACCCTATCTTAAAAGCAGCATATACAGTACAAACACTAAACAATAATATACTTATCATTAAATAATATTCTTTATAAAACAATATAAAACAAGAAGGTATAAAGCATATAGCTGTATAAATAATAGCCTTCTTTAAACAAATACGAAACCAATCAAAAACAAACTCTGTATTCGTACCTTCTAAAGGCACTTTCATATGATAAACTAATTGTTCAAAACATGATAACCCAAAATAGCCAAAAGCCCAATTAGAAGAAACAGCTAATATAAAACCTAATAATATTAAAAATGTAGATAATATCATTTTTTACATCTCCTTAATAAGTAAGCCTATTATAACATCAAAATAAAAAAGATAAATACTTATTTTCCTTGTCTGTTAATCAACTCATATGAAGGATGATATAAGCCGGTAGGCTCATAATATTCATCTCTTATATATACAAATCCTAGTTTATGCAATAACTTAGAAGATGCAATATTATGAGGATGATGACCTGCAAATAACTTCTTAACATGTAAAGTATTAAAAGCATATTCTATCACTCTATTAGCTGCTTCACTAGCATATTCCTGACCCCAAAACTCAGGACATAAATGAAAACCTATTTCGTAAATATTTTCATCATATGGTCTTAAGCCACAACAACCTATAAACTTACAACTATCCAACTCAAATATCGGCCAATATTGAACATGATACTTATTATCATTATCTATCTCTCTATTTAAACGATTTATTATATCTTCATGACTAAAGATACCATTAGCACAAATATATCTCGTCACTTCTGGATTTCCCCATAAAAATTTAGCATACTCAAATCATTATCTTTCCATTTGGAAAATCCTATTCTTTCTGTTTTTAAGAAATATTCTTTACTCATTCTTTTTCTCCTCGTATAATTCTAAAACTATTTATGCATCTTTCTTATTTTACTCGCACTATTTACTATATCATATCCAATTTTACTAAAAACAAAGTATATATATCAACAATTTCATAATACTCCATTCAAAAATAAAATCTCGACTTTTAAGCCGAGACTTTATATCTATTCTTTTGTTACAAAAACAACACCAAATGCTTCAGGTCCGACATGCGTACCAATAACAGGGCCAATTTCATCTCTATCATTAAAACTGATATTATTAGAAACTAATTTAGCCTCTAATTTTTCAATATTCTTTGTTCCTGAACTATAAAGAGTATAGAAAGGATAGTTAGTATCAATTCCTTTATTATTAACTAAATCAATAATACTATTCATTGCTCTTACCATGCCAATAGCTTTAGAAACAACATTTATTTTTCCCTCTCTATTAAGTTCAATAATTGGTTTTACTTTCGCAATTCCTCCAATAATAGTAGAAGTTCTATCCAAACGACCACCTTTATATAAATATTCTAAAGTATCTACACTTAAGAAAATTTGAATACGAGATTTTAAAATTTCTAATCTATCAATAATTTCTTGAACTGCCAATCCTTGTTCAATACATTTCTTAGCTTCTTCGACTAAAATCTTAACACCATAAATTGCACTTAAAGAATCTACAATATAAATCTTATCATAATCTACAATACTTTTCGCAAGTACTGCACTTTGATAAGTTCCACTAATACTAGAAGATAACATGATACAAATCAATTCATCTCCTGCTTCTTTTACTTTCTCAAACTCTTCTACAAAAGATTGTGGTGATGGCTGAGAAGTCTTAGGAAATTCCTCTACTTCTTCTAACATTTTATAAAACTGATCATGTCCTAAATCTACACCATCTAAATAGACATGATTATTAATATTTACTGATAATGGTACTACTGCAATATGATCTGAATTATTTTTTAAAATATCAGATGCTGAATCTACTAAAATACGAATCATTTTTTATTACCTCCATATGCAAACTCTATAATATACGCTTACTATCACAATGTCAACGGTTTTTCAAAAACCTATAATTTTTTCTTTTTTTCTATAATAATATTCATTCTATTATCATTTATAATGAAAAAAAGGAACAACTATTTGTTCCCTAATAATCCTTTATTTGATCTAATAATGCATTATAGAATTCAGGATATAATTTTTTTATACTAATAATTCTATTTTCCTTATTTAAAAAACAATGTTCAGAATAACCAGTACATACAACTACATCATTATTCTTCATTTCATATCCTATTTTCAATTTAGCTCCACTTATTTCTTTTACCCATACTTGAATAATAATGATATCATAAAAAGTCGTAGTCACTTTATATTGACAATCTACTCTTATAACAGGAGAAATAATACCTGATCTTTCTAATTCATCATAACTCCATCCTATTTGTTTTAAAAAATCAATTCTAGCTTCTTCCATCCATCTTATATAATTAGAATGATGAGTAATACCCATTTTATCTGTTTCATAATATTGTACTTGATGTTTATATGAATTCATCTTGTATTCTCCTGATTTAAATATTCTTTTAATTTACCAATAACTTTTTTACTATCTTTAATACCTAAGTCATATACTAATTGAAGATTTTTTGGATTTCTCTCTATAGTTCCTAATGTAATTGGAACAGATGGTCTAATTACAAATATTTCTTTCTTATTCTCCATATCTATAATTCTTTCTATTGTTTCATTATATTGAATATATCTATTTTTCATTGTCTCAATAAAATTTGGATACTTTTTATATTTAGAAGAAAAAACTTTCAAAAATAAATCGGATAAAGGTTCTTTACGATATTCTACCGACCTTGTTAATACAACAATAATCTTGTCATATCCCATATCTTTACATTTGTCTATAGGTATACTATCTGCAATTCCCCCATCTAAATACTTTTTACCATTCACTTCAATAATCTCTGAAAAACATGGCATAGCAGAACTAGCGCGTAAAATTTCCATATCTTTCAAAATATCTTTAACCTCTAAATATTCTGCTTTTCCTGTTTCGATATTTGTAACAGTAGCATAAAAACCTTTATTATTTTTCATAAAAGTTTCATTATCAAAAATATCATACTTAGTTGTCACATCATAGTAAGCAAATTTTTTATTAACAATGTTTCCAGTAAGTAGAAGTGACACTATACTCATATATCTAGGATTCTTACAGAATCTCTTATTATATCTAACAACTCTTCCTCTTTGCTTAGAATAATAATTAGGTCCAAATAAAGTTCCTGCAGAAACACCTATTATTCCATCAACTTCTATACCTTCATCTAAAAAAGTATCTAATACTCCAGAAGTAAACATCCCCCTCATAGATCCACCTTCTAAAACTAATCCAATTTTACTCATTGTTATTCTCCTCACAATACTTTGAATATCAAAGTATATTATAAACACTTATATTTTCAAAGTAAATGTTGTAAACAAAAAGTGTTCTCCTTTTGAGAACACCCATTTATCTAGATAATCTTTATTAAAATAAGTAATAATCATTTCTAACAGTTCATTTAGCACTTCGTTTTCTTCCAAAACTAAATACCCTATGATTTTATCAATCATTAGAGCATCAAAATCTTCATAGATTTTAAGTGCTGAGACGACTTGTTCAATCGATTCTAGACGTGATATATGTTTATTATGCTTATTTAAGAAAGTCTTCTTCTTTCAGCCTCTTTTGTTTCTTCTAATATCTTTATAATTTTATTGTAATGATTAGGATATATATTTTTCATGCTATTTACATATTTCATATTAATATATTTTCTCCTAATTAATATTGTTTCTTCTAAAATTAAATGCTTAATAAGAACTCTTATCGGCAACAAAACCGATAAATCATAATATCCCAAATAAAAATCCTTTTTACCTGTATATGGCTTTAAAACATTTATCTTCTTATCCACAAGAAGATGTGAAAGATTATGAACTTTACCCTTTACTAATTGATGCAATGTTTCTTTTTCAAATTCAATAATTCCACATTCATCATGATGACATAAATCAATAGAGTAAAGATATTTTAAAATATTTTCATCTTCTTTTAATAAAGTCATTTCAAAAAAATTCCACTTTTCATCCAATATATTAAATAGTTCATTCATATCCTAGTCCTCTATCTATATTGTATCAAAAAATACAAGTATAATATATATCAAATTTCTTATATTCATATATAGAGTATAATAGAAATATAGATTCTTAAATAGCATATATACAAAAAAGGAATATTTCATTTCTTTTAATATACCATTTGAATCAAATCTAATAGTGCTGTTTCAAATTTCACACCATACCAATGATCAGGATCATCTTGTGTATTTTCAATACATTTTACTGTATAATCAGCTGCTATTTTAGCAGCCTCAAAAGTTGTTTTCCCTTTTATCAAAGCACCAACAAATGCAGAAGCATAAACATCACCAGTACCATGACATCCTTTTAAAACCTTAGTATGTTCATAATAATCAATATGACCATTTTCATAAACAATAATACCTGTATATCCTTCTCTATAGCTTACACCAGTAAGAACAATAGTATGAGAACAAATTTTAGATAGATTAACTAATAAATCTTCTACATAAGATCGATTATAAATTTCCTTATATTCAACATCCGCAAGAAAACAAGCTTCTGTAATATTTGGCAATAATATATCAGCATCGGCACAAAGAGTTCTCATCTCATTAACATATGCTTCATTAAATGCCGGATATAGTTGCCCATTATCAGCCATTGCTGGATCAACAACTTTTATACAATTTTTACTACCCATTGTCTTTAAAATATCTTTAACATATTCAATTTGTTTAGTACTTCCTAAATAACCAGTATAAATACAATCAAACTTAATATTCTCTTTTTGCCAATGTTGTTGTATTGCTGGAATATCATCTGTCAAATCTCTAAAAGTAAATTGACTAAACCCTGCAGTATGAGTAGATAACACAGCTGAAGGTAGAATACAAGTCTCATGCCCACATGCTGAAAGAATCGGTAATGCTACTGTTAAGGAGCATTGACCAACACATGAGATATCCTGAATTGTTAGAACTTTTTTATATGACATTATTATATCCTCCATTTATATTCCTAAATTTTTATCTATTATATTACACATTCTTTAGATATAGAAGTTTTATTTTCATTTCAACATCAAAAAGAAAAGTTCTCACCAGAGAACTTTTTAATGCTTATTATTTATCTTCTTTTTTTAGTTCTTTTAACATATTGTAATAAATAAAATAGCTAATTCTTATTCTTTCCAATGACTCTATGATTTTTGGATCATCTACATTGTTGAAGATAAATTCCACTTCTTGTTCTAAATTACTTTTCACTTGATCAACATCATACATTTCAAACATAATTTAACCTCCTATCTTTTAATTTAAGAAAATTATATCCTAAAAACAAAAAAAATCTCATGACCTTTGAAAATCTTAGGTTTTTCTATCGAATTTAAAATTTTTACCATTTGAACATCATTTTTTCAATTAAACAAAAAAGTCATTACTGGCTTTTTATTAATTGCTTGAAATATATTATTATCTTTTCTTTTTTAATCACATTCTTTGAAATAGTAGTTCTCCATTTTTAAATAAATCTTTAAAATAATTTATTAATTCCTCTTTTCATTAAAGATTGCACTCCTGATTACAATCTCTAAAATTCTTCATTTTTTTAATATTTGTAAGTATAGTTTCCATTATCTCTATCGTTTTTTCTACAATAATATCCAAATAAAGAATTAACAACGTAACTTCTTAATATTTCATCTTTACTATTTAAAATTCTATTATATTCATATCAGAAGTTCGTCTTTGAGCATCAAGTATAACTGCAAATTACCAGATAAGTTGTTCACAATTTGGATAAGATTCTATTTTTCTTTTGGTCCATTAGAAAGTATCTTTATATGTATTATTCTTTAATCTCATATTTATCTCTTCAACAAGAGTTAATAATTCTTCTCGTTTTAAGTATCTTGTAACTACAATTTCATGATAACAACTATAAAAAATTGAATAGATATTAATTACAAAGAAAGAGATTTAACTATCATTGAATATAATTATAAAAAAAGACTTCCCATAGGGAAGTCAAATTATTATTCTACTTTTTTACAAATCCTATCTTATGA
>JAXJVS010000019.1:0-4356 GCA_036308445.1 Bacilli bacterium
CTCTTTAATGTTTTTAGACATTAGAGAGTTTTTTTATTAGGAATTTGAAAGCATTAGAAAAATGAGGATAATATATTGTTTTAGAATTTTAGCGGAATTAACGATCTATATACGGGTTGTAGTTTATACGTTGAATGAATAATTTCACTTTTTTTAAGGAAGATATTATTTATAGTTGAATTTATAATATTTTCTATGCGAGTCTATTATAGTAAATTGAGTCATGATGATGTCTTAATGCAAGAATATGAACTGAAGATATTGGGTGATGGAAATATATTAATAATTCCTTTTCTCATTGAGGAGTTTTTTTGTTAAAGGTATAATGAATATGTAATAGTGTGTAAAGGATGGATGATGATGGTAAGAGTCAATATAGATGGACCACAAAATGTGGAGGTATCAAAAAAAATTCCATGTGAAAAATCACCACAGGATCAATTAAGAATTATGGAAGAATATACTAAAGTTCATAAAAAAAGCAAATATCTGGATAAGGCAATAAGAGAATTAAACTGTTTAAAGGTATTGTTTCCCGCTTTATTTAGATCTATTGAAGAAAATGACTTGATTGCTGGAAGATTAGATTATTTGCCAATTGGTTTTGGTTGTGTTACTAGTCTTGGTGGTGTAGGTCATTATTGTGTTTTTCATAAGTTAAGAGAATTTAAAGAATTACTTGATACTGATGAAGAGAAAGCAAGAGTTGATCAACTATATCATTATTGGGAAGAAAATGATGTTAAAGCTATATATTGTCATGATGTTTTAAATGATACGATTGGTAGGTTTATTGATTGTCGCTATCCAATGATGGCAACTGCTAGATTAAGTGGTATGATGCTTAATTATCAGAAGTTAATGGATTTAGGTATAAATGGGATTATTGAGGAGATTAAAGAAAAAGAGTCTAATCCTTTTATTGAAGCTTCTATTGAATGTATGTATTTACTGAAAGATGTTATTGAAAAACAAAAAGAATTAGTAAAAAATGCAATGATCAATGCTGATGAAGAAAGAATAAAAGATTTAAATATGATGCTAGATGATTTAGATTATATTAAAGATAATAAGCCTGAAACTTTTCATCAGGCACTACAGTTATTTTGGATTTATGCAATGTGTGCTGGAGTCATTAATTATGGACGTATGGATATTGTTTTAGGTCCTTTCTTAAAAAGAGATATAGATAATGGTTTAATAGATGAAGAAGAGGCTTATCGTTATGTCAAATCATTATGGACGATGATAGAAAATAGACGTACGACTGTTAATGGGCGTATTATTGTAGGGGGCTATGGTAGAAATAATGAAGAGGCATGTGATTTATTTACAAAAATATGCTTAAGAGTATGTAAAGATACACGTTATGTAGAACCTCAATTTACGTTAAGACTTTCAAAAAATACACCAGATTATATTAAAGACATGGCATATGATTGTATAGCATCAGGGGCTACATATCCAACGTTATATAATGATGAAGTTAATATTCCTGCTGTTGAATATGCTATGGGCGTTGATAGAAAAACAGCTGAACAATATGTTCCTTTTGGTTGCGGAGAATTTGTTATTCAAGGAAAAAGTGTTGGTACACCTAATGTATTGTTGAATCTTGTTAAGATTCAACAAATGGTTTTAAATGAGGGATATGATCCTATGGATGGTGTAAAACGTAGTGGAAATATATATATTCCTTCATTGTCAGAATATAAAACATTTGATGACTTCTATAATAAATATAAAGAGTTACTAGATTACTATTATGATTTAAGTGTTGAATGTCAGCTTCATAGTTATAAGATAATGAATCAAGAAGTCTCATTTTTATTCACGAGTATTTTAATGGATGATTGTATTGATAGAGGAAAAGCATTACTAGATGGTGGAGTAGAAATTCTAGGGGGAACGAATGAAACTTATGGTAATATTAATGCTTCTGATGCTTTGTATGCAATTAAAACACTAGTCTATGATGAAAAGAAGTATACATTAGAACAGTTAAATCAAGCGGCTCTACATAATTTTGAAGGCTATGAAAATATTCAGAAAGATTTATGGAATCTACCTAAATATGGTAATGATCATGATGAATGTGATGCTCTTGCAGTAGATCTTTATGAACATGTTTCTAAAGGTATGAGAAAAAGAGGTGTTGATCATGATATGGGATATTTTTTGATTGTTATTAGTAATAATCAGACAAATACTGATTGGGGTCATGAAACTGCTGCTTCTTTAGATGGAAGAAGAAAAGGTGTTTATATGAATCCTGCTAATAATCCTCAAGGTGGAGCTTCAAGAAATGGTCCTACAGCGATGTTGAATTCATTAGTTAAATTGAATCCTAAATATCATGGTGGTAGTGTACAAAATATTAAGTTTACTCCTCGTATGATGTATGAAGACAAAGAAAAAGTGAAAATATTGTTTGATACATATTTTAAAAATGGCGGTTGTCAGCTCATGGTTACAGTTGTAGATCATGGTGTATTACAAGATGCTCAAAAACATCCAGAAAACTATCCAGATTTATTAGTAAGAGTAGCGGGATATAGTGCAGTTTTTGTTAATTTATCAACTGATATTCAAGATGAACTTATAAGTAGAGTGCTATTTGATTGATATCAATTTTAGAGGTACTCGTAATATGATCAGTTAATATGTTTATTTTTATGATAACTTGTCATATTATGACTGTAGGAATCAATAAAATTAAGATAATCTTTTAATAGAATAATAGCTAAAGACATAATTAGTTATAAGATTTGCTTTAAGAATACTTTCAATGTTTTTAGGTATTGATAGCACTTTTATACAAGGAAGTGACTATGATAAGGTTTGAGTAGATAATATTGATATTTGATTTTTGTTTATTGATATGATGATTTGTGGTGGAGAAGTTAAATAGAAGAATTCTATTTGAAACATTATATGTTTTTATGGAATACTTTGTTTAAATTATAAATGTATTTTTCTCAGTTAAAATATGGAGGTGTTGTTATGAGAATTATATGGCATGGTCATGCTTGTTTTGAAATTCAATCTAAAGAAGGAATAATTGTTGTTGATCCATATAAGGATAATAGTGTACCAGGATTGTATATGAGTACTATAAAAGCAGATTTAGTTCTTACGAGTCATGGACACAGTGATCATAATGCAAAAGATAAAGTAGAATTATTAAATAGAGATAAAGATATTAAGATGACTCAGATTCATAGTTTTCATGATGATAAACAAGGAAGCTTGAGGGGAAATAATATTATACATGTTATTGAATTGGAAGATATGAAAGTCGTTCATCTAGGAGATTTGGGATGTGATATTGATGAAGAAATACTGAATGATTGTGATGTATTAATGATTCCAATAGGAGGACATTATACAATTGATGCTAAAATGGCTAAGAATTTAGTTGATAAGATAAAACCTCGTATTGTTATTCCTATGCATTATCGAGGAGATACATTTGGCTATGAAGAAATATCGACATTAGATGAATTCAAAACATTAGCTTCAGATATAATAGAATATAACTCTAATATAATAGAAGTGGATAAAAATACTAAAAAACAGACTGTGATGTTAAAAATCTCTTGACTATATACTTAGCATATAGTGTTAAATAAGAGTAGAAAGAAGGGGTAATATGACAACACATGAAGTAGAACAAATGTTAGGACTATCAAAACAGACTCTTATTTATTATGAAAAGGAAGGATTTATAAAACCTTCAAGAGATAATAATAATTATCGTAATTATTCTAATGAAGATATAGATGTATTAAAATATATTCAGTTATTAAGATCAATGGATTTATCTATTGATGATATAAAAATGATTGTGAAAGGTGAATTATCTTTAAGAACAGCTTTGGAAAATAGGAAAGCATATATTGAAAAACAAAAGATAGAATTAGATGATATAGAGGAAAGAATTAAAGATTACATTAAACGTAAAAAAGTGAAGATATCATTTAATGATGAAAAATTAGAAACATGGAAAGCATATGATACTTTATTTTTTAATCTTGATAGTATTAAGTATAATAATGATTTTATAGCTTATGATAGTATTAAGACTATTGATATATCAATGTGTAGTTATATCGCATTAGGTGGACCAAGATGGTTTAATATGCAATATTATGTTGATTTAGATATTCATTGTTCAAATGATTCTTATTCATTTCAAATCATGAATAATGATAAAGTTTTAGATATGTTTAACTAACACTAGCGAGAATTCTCCCACCTCTACAGGTGGCGAGATGAATCGCTTTTTTGTTGATTTTGTTATGGATGAACAATACAAAATATGTTATAATATATTCAGTAATAAATATAAAAAAG
>JAXJVS010000020.1:0-16675 GCA_036308445.1 Bacilli bacterium
ACCTTCTAGATATTCATCAAATACTCTTATATTAACATTATTAAATATATCTGATAGTTTATCTTTTAACAGATTTCCAAATTTTAAATCATCATCTATAATCATTACATTCATATATACACCTCCTAATAAAAATAGACAAAAAATTTTGCCTATCTTTCAAATGATATTTCTATTAATTTATCAATTTAGTTTAATTTTCTTGCATCAATTAATATATTTTTACCTACTTCTAAATAGTTCAATGCTTGATTATCTGATATGATTTTCAACTGTATAAGTATATTTTCTTGCTTATCAATTAATTTTAAATTTGTTCGATCAGACATATTGACATATATATTTTGACTATCTAACTCATATTTATCAAGCTCATAATCATCTTCCATCAGACGATCAACAACAAATTCAAATCTTATATTATCCTTTGACTCTATTTGAAATGAATAGTAGTTTTGTGGATCTTTTTGATGAAATATTCTTATTTTGTTGTAATCACTTATCTTTATTTTATTTTTCCATCTAAATACGATTGAGGAAGGTAAAAATCATAAAAAGAATCTTTTCCATTTTCATTAATAAATGATGAAACTGTTTTATAATAAAATGCATCAGAACTCGTTAATTTGATATAGAGATTACCACAACCAAATATCAACAATATCATCATTATAAAAATATATATTTTTTTCATAATTAGCTTCTTATTTAAATCTTCAAAATATACTATTGTAAATTTAAATAAATATAATTCATAAGTCTTCAATTATATTTCTAACAATTAATCATAATATAATGCATTTAAATTAGCCCATAATATTTCATATTTTTTCCTATATAATTACTCAATAATATTTATCTTTTTGTTTCTTTTATAAAAAATGTACTTATAAAATGAATAATCAATATAACCGTACAAATAGCTAAAAGCATAACAAGTCCTTTTTTATTTCACCTTGATTCACTACTGCTAATACATTGAATTTATCATTAACTACTACTACATCACCATCATAACCAACCGCTAATTTCCCTTTATTTAAACCATATTGTTTAGCAGGATTATATGAAGCCATTAATACAGCATCATCAATACTACATCCACAATATTTCATCATATTATAACAAGCTTCATTTAATTTCACGGTACTTCCTGCAATTCTACCTGTTTCTTTAACTCTCGCTTTACCATCAATAATTTCTACTTCTTTACCTGAAAATAAATAAGTACCATCAGGCAATCCTTTACAAGGATTAGCATCACATATTAATATCAATCTTTCCTTACCAATAGCTTTATAAGTAGCGCGTACAACATCTTCATGAATATGAAAACCATCTACGATCATTTCACACATTAAATCAGAAATAAATGCACCAGTAACTACACCTGGATCACGATGTAGATGTTGACCCATAGCATTATATAAATGAGTTATCCCTTTTGCACCATATTGTTGAGCTTCTATAACCTGACTAGCAGTAGCACTACTATGACCCACATTTATAACTATTCCTTGATTATTACCATAAGTAATTAAATCTAATGCTCCTTCTAATTCAGGTGCAATAGTCATAGACTTAATCTTAGAACAATGTTTTAAATAATCATCAAATTTGTTAATGCTAGGTTGTTGTAGACACTCAACCTTCATAACTCCTTTATTATTAGTATTTAAGAAAGGTCCTTCAATATGTACACCTAACATATTAGCTATATCACTAGCTTCATACATGTCCATTAACGCTAACATCCGTTCATGACTCTCACACACTAAACTCGCCATAAAACAAGTAACACCTTCATCAATACATGCATCACTAATAACTTGTAAATCTTCTAATTTACAAGTATTAAAATCATATCCCATGATTCCATGAGTATGAGTTTCAATTAATCCAGGAATAATGTAATTCTCTTTTGCATCTATGACTTTATCCGCCTTTACTCCTTTATAATTTTTATATATACCAATAATTTTAGTATCTTCTACAAGTACAGCTCCATTATCAATTCTTTTTTTACCATCTATAATTAATGTCCCATTTTTAATTAATATCTTCATATCTATTTCCCTTCAATATAATCAATAACATCTTCTAAAGATCCTAAGACAGCAGTTGTCATTTCTTGATATTTATCACTAGGATATTTCATATCAGGAATACAAATAACTGGAATATGAGCACTATATCCTGCCTGAATACCAGCTTCGCTATCTTCTAATACTAATGCATTTTCAGGTTTGACTCCTAATTTCTCACAAGCTTTTAAGAAGATATCAGGTGCTGGTTTTCCATTGCAAACTTCATGTCCACAAGTAATCACATCATAGTGTTTTAAAATATCATATTTATCTACTAATTGATGTATTCTTTCTAACCCACTCGATGTAGCAATTGCACATTTCATATTATTATTTTTAAGATATCTAAGTAATTCTAATAATCCTGGTTTTAATGCTACTCCTTTCTCTTCTACATACTCTTTTTCTTTTTGAACACTAAATTTTTCTGCATCATCTATATCAAAATTTAAATGAAAATATTCTCTAGCACATAATAATCCATTCGTCATAGTTTTACCTGCAAAGCATAAAGTATACTGCTGTTTAGTTAACTCAATATTATCATGTCTTAATAAATCTCTATACACTTCGTAGCAGATAACTTCACTATCTATCATTAATCCATCCATATCAAATATCACTGCTTCTATCATAACTTTACCTCCGTCAATGACTTTATATCTTTTTTTCTATCAATATTTCATAAATTTTTCAATCAATAAAAGAAAATACTATTTTCTATCCTTTTAATTTCAATCCATCCTTAAATACATTACCCACAACTTCTCCTAGTTTAATATATTTATGATGAACTGGATCAAATGTAATAGGTTCTAACTTTGCAGGATCTATTTCACCATCCGTTAATATCTTCTCATCAGCACATACATTAATAATTTCACCAATTAATAATTCAGTTTCTTCATCAAAACTTTCTAATTTACATTCTAATGCAAGTGAAAGCTCATCAATCAAGGGAGCATCTACAAATTCACTTTTAGTTGTATGTAAACCAGCTATTTCTAATTTATTAGATACATCATTACCAGAAACTATTCCTACATAATCGCATTCTACTACATGACTAGCATCAGCCATACTAACAGTAAATGCCTTCTTTAGTAATATATTCTTAACTGTTTTATGATGTCCTGCAAGATACATTGCTATTTTATTAGTATCTGCAACACTTCCCCAAGCTGCATTCATTGCATCTGGTATACCATTTTCATCATAAGTAGCAATTATCAATACAGGTTGAGGATAAATAAATGATTTTGCGCCAAAATTCTTTCTCATATTTTTCTCCTTACTTTAATTTTTTTCCACAGTTCTTACACTTAATCCTATCTTTATATTTTTTACCTAAATGTCCACCACAATAAGGACATCTATAATAAACACCATATATAATTAAAAAAACAATTAAATCAAACCATACCAACAAAAACCAAATAACTATCTTTTGTATCTGATATATATATAAAAATATAATTGCAAATATTAATAACGCAAACAAGGTTAACTTTACATTCTTTAGTTTCTTAAAAAAATTCATAATTCCACCACCTAGTATCAATTATACCATACTCAAAAGAAAAAACATGATTTATCTCTAAATCATGTTAAAATGTTTCATTATGAATTTTACTTAAATCCAATTCATTTGATAAATGTGATGTAATTTCATTTGCAGATATTCCTAAACATAAAATAGCTTCAACACAATATGAATCTGGTATAGATAATAAATCTTTGATGTAATCTTCTGTTGTCATTTCTCCATTGTTTCTTAATCGACATTGAACCCAACAACTACCTATATTTAAACTTGTAGCCATTAAATGCATATATGTCATTACAATAGAACAGTCTTCTATCCATACATCAGATTTATTTTTATTTCCTAATACTACAATTGCATGGCTAGCATCTTTAAGCATTTTTGAACCAAAGGTTTTACATTGAGATAATTTTTCTAATGTTTCTTTTTTTTCAACAACTATAAATTCACAAGGTCTAATATTTCTACTACTAGGTGCTAACAATCCTGCCTGTAATATTATATTGATATCTTCCTTTGAGATCTTCTCATCAGTATATTGTCTTATACTTTTACGTTTTAACATTGTATCCAATAATTCCATAATAACCTCCCTTGATTATATTATACACTATAAATATTTATCTTTTAAATCAAAAGCATGATTCATAGGACCACTGCCCGCTCCTAAATCAAGCATTGCAGACAAAGCATCAGAAATATATTCTTTAGCATGTTCTACTGCTTCTTCTAAAGACTTTCCTTTAGCAAGATTAGCAGCAATAGCACTAGATAAAGTACAACCTGTACCATGAGTATTAGGATTATCAATACGTTTTCCATAGAACCAACGATATTTTCCGTCATAATATAATAAATCATTAGCATCATTTAAATTATGTCCACCTTTACATAGTACTGCACACTGATAAGTTTCACTAATATATTTAGCTACTTTAATCATATCATCAGAATTTCTTATTTCCATTCCAGATAACACTTCAGCTTCAGGAATATTAGGTGTAACTACACTTGATAAAGGTAATAATTCTTCCTTCAAAGCTATAATTGCATCATCACTTATTAATTTAGCACCACTTGTTGCTATCATGACAGGATCTACAACTATATTTTCTGCTTTATATTCTTTTAATTTTCTTGCAATCATTGAGATTAATTCACAAGATGATACCATACCAATCTTAACTGCATCAGGTCTAATATCAGTAAATACACTATCTATCTGTTGTCCTAAAAACTCTGGAGTGACCTTAAAAATACCTTGAACTCCTATCGTATTTTGAGCAGTAAGAGCAGTTAAGACACTCATTGCAAATACGCCATTCATAGTCATCGTTTTAATGTCTGCCTGAATTCCAGCTCCCCCACTAGAATCACTCCCAGCAATTGTTAATGCTGTTTTCATATTTACATATCCTCCTCTTTTTTAAACTCTCTTATGTAAAAATCGGATAATTCTTTCACTTTGTCTTGTTCTTCCGATTGATCACAAACACCTGATACAATAAATCCTGCCTTTTTAGCAGTTATAATAGCATATACAGCATCTTCAAATACCATTGTTTTCTCTTTATCAGTATTTAATTTTTTTAATGCTTCTTCATATATTACTGGCACATCTTTTCCATAACCTACTTCTTGACAGGTTAAAATATCGATAAAATATTGTCTTATTTTTAATCTTGATAAGGATGCTTCTACTAGATATCTATCTGTTGCAGTAACAATAATCATCTTAATTTTATTTTTTGAAAGTTTTTCTAAGAACTCTTTTACACCATGCTTCAACTGCACTTCATAAATATAGAAATGTTCTACTAAGCTATTAATCTCACTGATAATTTCTTCTACTGTTTTATCTACATTATAGTGTTCTTGATAATATAAAGCTGACTGAGTAAGACTCATATTTTTAAATGTTTCTTTAAGATTTTCTTTAGGTTCTATTCCTAATGATAAAAGATAATCTTCACCAATAGTATCCCATATCTTCATAGAATCTAATAGAGTTCCATCTAAATCAAATATAGCACCATCTATTTTCATATAATCTGTTTAGAAAGTGAAAGTAATTCTTTACATTCACTTTCAATATCCTTTACTGCAAATATTGCAGAAACTAATGCTACTCCATCAACACCAGTATCAGTTAATTCTAAAAGATTAGACTTATTGATTCCACCAATTGCAACAACAGGTATTGATACAGCTTCACATATTGCCTTTAACGTCTCTAACGGTACTTCACTTGCATCTAGCTTTGTAGTTGTATTAAAAACAGCTCCTACACCCAAATAATCAGCACCAGCTTCTTGGGCCGCTAGGGCTTGTTCTACAGTTTGAACAGATACCCCAATAATCATATCTTCACCTACCAAAGCTCTTACATTACTTGCTGCCATATCACTTTGACCAACATGAATACCATCAGCATTAGATTTGATAGCTATTTCTACATTATCATTTATAATAAATGGTACGCTATATTTAGTACACAATTCTTTCATTTGCATAGCTTCCTGTAAAAAGCTTTCTTCATCTAGCACTTTCTCTCTAAGTTGAATACAAGTTGCTCCTCCCTTAATAGCATCTTCTACCTGTTCTAATAATGTTTGTTTTCCAACCCACGCTCTATCTGTAACAGCATAAAGAAGCATCATTTCTGCATTACACTTCATCTTCCCAATCCTCTTTATCTAATAAATTTCATATTTAGCACATTGTTCTAATTCTTCACCAGTCAAATTATAAATAGCATCAATAATATAACCACGATAACTTAAATTTCCATCTTCTTTAGTTAAACGAGAATATGCTTTTTCCCCACATACTCCCATTGCACTTACAGCTGCTACTACCGCTTCTAAAACTGTATCCTGATTAGCAGTTACATATGCTGCAGTCATTGCAGATAATTGACATCCTGTCCCTGTAATACTACTCATCATAGGATGCCCATTATAGATACAATAAGCTTTTGTATCATCAGCAACGATATCAATTGTACCTGTTATTGCGATTATTGCACCTGTTTTCTTTGAAAACTCTTTCGCAAATTCTACGACTTGTTCTAGATTTTCTTTTGTTACAACATCTGCTATATCAGCATCTACACCTCTTGTTGTACCACTACCTAATGCTAGAGTTTTAATTTCTGAAATATTACCTCTAATGACACTAAATTGAATCTCTTCAATTAACTCATTAGCTGTATTTGTTCTTAAAGATGTAGCACCAGCACCTACAGGATCTAATACAATAGGATGATTTAATTCGTTAGCCTTCTTACCTGCTAATTTCATAGCAGGAATTGTTCTTTGATTCAAAGTACCAATATTAATATTTAATCCTCCACAAATACTAGTCATCTCTTCAACTTCACCAATATCATCTGCCATAATTGGTGATCCACCACAAGCAAGAAGAATATTTGCACAATCATTAACAGTTACATAATTTGTAATATTATGAATCAACGGACTTGTTTTTCTAACATTTTCCAGTTTTTCTTTTAACATATCATTTCCTCCATATACTTCTTACTCAGGAAAATATTTAAAAATGTGAATAGTAAAACAGCGACATTTTATAATATTCCTGAGAATAATTTCGGTCGAAACTTTATGGTTTCCTCTCACGCCGGAACACGGCTTCCCATCGCTGCTATACAAGATACAAGGAGCTCCCCTTCTATCCGCCCATACGGGTACTATTCATCACTACCTTTCTCAAAAATAAAACAGAGATACCTAAATACGGTATCTCCGAAAAAATCAATATGACTTCCTACGACGGCATTATCCGTATCAGGTTAAAGGGTCGAAGTTAATGACTTCCTCTCAGCCTGCAAATACAAGCTCCCCTGTTTATACTATACATAAAGTGTAACACTCAAATTTTCATTTGTCAATTTACATCTTTAATGAATAATATTTAATATATCTTGTTCTTTCTCTATATAAAATAAGTTTTCAGTTAATAAATCAATTTTCTCTATTGAACAGCTTTCTATATCAATCTGTAACTCAGGTGATAATCCCCCTAATTTTTGGTTAAGCAAAGACAAAATAACAGATATTTTTCCTTGAAAAATTCCTTGAGAAATTCCTTGTGCCATTCCACGTTCCATTCCTTGTCGTAATCCACGTTGTAAACCTTTTTGTAAACCTTTTTCATTTGCTTCCTTGGTTACTCTTTCTACAAATATATCCCACGATCTACACATATCTATCTCCTCGCTTTCTTCTTCTCTTATAACATTGACTAATCCTTTCATTCCAGTTATTGTAGCAATAAGAATTGCTACTTCTCTAGAAACTCTCATTTCTCTTATTTTTTCAATATCACCTTTTACCTCGTATACTTTCACTATTCCATCAAACAAATCTCGATTGTCCTTATTTTTGAATAATGATGTATCTATCTTTTTAATATCAACTACTCTTGTATACCAATCATTAACCAAATGTTCCCATTCAATAGGTAATTCTTTCATTAAGCCACTTATATAATGATTTTCCTCCCATTCATCCTCACCATAATATATAACTGGTGTTACCACAGGAACTAATTTAAATTCTTTAATTTCAAGTCCTTCTTTTCTTCTTTTCCTACATTCCCTTTGATAGGACCTATACTGACGATTATAGTTAAATGCAGTATATAAGAATTCTCTTAAAGCTATTAATACATCTACATTTTGCTGGTTTTCTATTCCTATAAGGATATAATATGCCTGTGCTGTTAATCTAACGAATATATCTCTATGAGAATAAAAACTATAGATACTATTTCCCTCATCAAATATAGTTGTCTCTTCATTAGTCTCGGTAAATAATTCCTCTGCCTCTACTATCTTTCTACCTGCAAAGCAAACAGCATTAATAAGATCCGCGAATCTCTCTGTATCCTGATAAAAATCTTTTAAGGTGGGATCGGGTTTAGTTTCTAATCTGTTGATTGTCATATTTTTACTACCTCCTTTTTATAGTTAAGATGTTCATTATCATTTATTTGGAGGTATATTTAAAACAAAAGGAAATAGACAATTCACATACAGATGTAATACACCAATCATCTATTTCCTATATTTTCTACACTCATTATAGCACATAACGTTCTATAATTCACGGTTTTTTGTTTGAAACACTATTAATGATTTATACATTTGATAGGCCTGTATTAACTCTTTAATCATTATAATATCAATATATAAAAGAACAACTAAATAATAATAAGAAAAATTACAATAAAGTATTAATCCTGATAACAAAAGAATAACACCAATAATCAACTTAGAATATTTAATTAAATCTATTATTAAATAATGAAAAGCCTCTAAAAATAGAGTTATACATAAAGCTGTTACAAAATAAAACAAAATAGGAACTAAACTTGAACTATTCTGTAACTCCCATGCAAATATGTATCTAGCAAAATATACATATATAAAACTAGAACACAATCTTATACTTATTCTCTCTTTCATAGTATCACCTAATTCCTAATCTTTCTTTAAATGCTTTTAAGTAATTACGACTTAATATTAAAATAACTCCATTATTCATATGAATAGAATAACGACTATATACTTCTGGTACTATATATTTCACTTCATTGATATTAATAATAATGGACTTATTAATTCTTATAAAACCATATTTATTAAGCTTCTCTTCTAATTCATATAATTTATCTTTAGTTATATACTCATTATCTCTAGTATAAAGATATGCTTCTTTAGAAAAACCTTCGATGTAAACAATCTTATGAATTAATACTTTCTCTATCCTACCATCTCTATATCCTATTAACCATTGACCTAGACTAACCTGTTCTTTTAAATAACTTATAAGTTCATCTAAATAATCCATTGAAAAATAATAACATAACCCTTGATAATCTAATCCTTTTTCTACAATAACTACATCTAAGAACTGATACTCTTTTAATAAACGATTTAAAGCATACTCATGTTCTTTTCTACATATTATTTTCATTGGAGTTCCTCCAATCTATATTCAAGAGTATCAACAATTTGATTATCTTTATAAATAAGAATAATTACTTTAAAATCATCTGATATTTTTTTGACATCTATCAATTCACCTTCTCGAATAATATCACTATCAAGTTCAGTATCATATATATCTAATGTACTATATTTAATGTCATAAGTATTAATATAATTCTTATTATAAAATTTTGCTTTTATACTAATGGTATTATCAAATTGTGATAAATATTTATTTTTTATTCTTATAAACGGACTACTTAAAATTCGATTTTCATAAATGAAAACATTTTTAATTTCTACAGCACTATCTTCATAACCATATTCTTTTGTAACAACACTGTTTAAATGTATTTTTTCTTCTGTAATGACATTTTCTTCATCATCATAATACTTTAATGTAAAAACAATTGCTTTATGATTATTCATTCTATCAATAAATTCTATTATATTCATATCTGTAAAATCAGATTCCTCAAATTTCAATAACTGATAACCATCATATTGAGAAAGTGTAGTATAAAAACTATCAGTATTAATACTATAAATCATATCACTATCATCAATAGAAATATTAAAAACTATTCTCTCTACTTCCTTGCCTATTTCTTCTTTCACATAAATATCTGGACCTTTTTTTTGAACAAAATATCCACGATAATCTCCAAAATAATATACTTCAAAATTCTCCACTTTTATATTATCATTTTCTCCACTCATCAGAAAATGAACCGTCTTATTAGAATAATCATATATCATTTCTGGTAATACTGATTCATTTAACATAACCATCATTATCGAAATAAATATTATTATAATTGCAATTATTTTGTATTTTTTCTTTCTAGGTATAGGATTCTCTACTTTTATAGGTTCATCTAATCTGTAAAGATAATCGTTAATCTTATATAATTGTCTACATATACCAAAAGTTTGAATCGCAAGAATAACTACCAATGTATTAGCAATAACTAAATGTGTTATATCAAATATATTCATAAGAATAATTAAAATATTAATAATTCCAAAGTTATATATATATCTTTTTGACTTTTCTACATATAATTCTATTTCCACATATTTTCCAAGAATATATTTAATCCCCCTCAACAAGAAATAAAGCTGTAAAAATGAAATAATACAACCGATAATTATACTTACTTTCATAACTGGTAATAACTCTATAATCAAACATATAATAGATAATACTAAAGAATAAACCAAATTCTTGTTGTTATATCTTTTCAAAAGAACAATTAATGCCCATATGATAATAATATAAGCAATAAATGGAGGTATTAAACTAGAATCACTAATATTTATTTTTAGACCAAACAATAACCATAAACCCAATGCTAATAAACCACATCCCATAGCTTTTACCTCCTAACTTTATTATATAGAATAAACATATAAAAATCATAGAATAGAGATTAAGTTGCATTATTTTTATCTAACAAACAAAAAAACGGGAATTACTTCCCGTATGTTTGTAGATGTTGATATAATGCACCAATAAGATTAGCATCATTTCTAAAATAACATGGTACTAATTGTGGTTTATAGATTTCAAAACCAATACTATCAAAAATCATATCCAAATTCTTTTGAATCAATTCAATCAATAATGGTTGAGCACTTATTCCTCCACCAATAGCTACTTTCTCACAATCAAAAATAGCATGAATGTTAAATATCTGTGTAGCCACTTCTAAGGCAAACTGATTAATAGCTTCTATTACTTTTTCATCACCACTATTAGCCATTTCAAATATTTCAATACCAGTATAAGTTTCTTCTGTTTCTAAATTTTCTTGGACTCTCTCTAACAACCCTTTAATTCCATTACGCGTACACCATGCATTTTTCCAGCTTATAGAATCATGAAAATCTGTTTTAATCCAAGAAAACTCTCCTGCACTGAAATGTCTACCTGTATGAACTTTATGATCCTTAATAATACATCCACCAATTCCTGTTCCTAAAATAACAACTGCACCATCTTGAATATCTTGTAAATTTCCAAATCCTAATTCAGCATTAGCTGCACATTTAGCATCATTTCCAACAGTAATGTTAATAGGGCATCTTTCCTGCAATACATTAACAGTATCTAATTTTATTATATATTCTAATGCTCCACCAGTATAGTTATATCCTTTTTGAGGATCAATGATACCTGGCATAGAAATGGCGATACCTACAATTTGATCTTTATATTGATCATAAATTTGTCCAATTGTTTCAATGAAGTTTTCTAATGTATCCATTGGGGTTGGTACACTAGATTTATTAAGAATAGTTAAATCATCCTGAATTAATGCATATTTAATTGCACTTCCTCCAATATCTAATGTTAAATATGTTTTCATTTTCTTATCTCCTCTTACCTAATTTTATTGTAACTATTCTTAAAATAATTGTAAATATTTAATCTTGGATTTCTATAATATCTGTAATTAAAGATATTCTAATTATATGTCTATATTTCTTATCCTTTTTAAATGTTTCTAATATTATCCATTCATCATCAAAATCAATAATAGTAGCTTTAATCTTCATCATACCGTTATATAAATGATCAAATGATGTTAAAAACTTATTTAAAGATATTTCACAATACTTACCTGTATATGTAGGTATTAGTTCTTTTAAAGATTTTTTGTCATTGTCCTCAATCTTTTCTTCCTTACCCTTTGCAACTAACTTATTTAACTTATCATTTATTGAAACTAACATACAGAATATTAAAAATAATAAAAAGCTATTCATCTTCATCACCTACAATCTCAAATCCTCTAACCAGATTTATATCAATTAACTTAATAACAGTCTCTTTACCAATAAGATTATCTTTTCTTCTTGAATATTCTACTTTTAACCATTCTTCATTAACATCAATAATTTTAACTTTAGCAATCGAACAATCTAACATAAAACTCATATCACTACAATCTAAGATACAAGTTTTACCTATCAATGATGATAATATAAAAAGAGTCTTTTGTTGACTCACTGTTACTACTTCTACTTCATTTCCTACTAAATCATCTAAAGAGACATGATATAACATAGAAAGTTCTTTTGCTTTATCAATAGAAGGAGCTCCTTGTCCACATTCCCAATTAGAAATGGTTTGTCTAGTTAGATGAAGTTTATCAGCTACTTCTTGTTGACTTAATCCTTGTTTCTTTCTTAACTGTAATAATTTTTCTTTTAACATCTTTTATCACCTCAATTTCATTATGACAAAAACAACATAAATATACTAGCAAATCTCTTTTGAACTTTGTCAAATTTTATTTACAATATATTAATATAAAAGTAAAAAAATAAATGATATAATATGGAGGTAGGAGGTTCGGTATGAATATAAATGAAATCGTAGAAACTCAAAGACAATTTTATAAAACTAATCAAACAAAAGATATTAAATATAGAAAAGATACTTTAAAGAAAATGAGAGATTGGATAAAAATAAATGAATCACAAATTATAACAGCATTGAAAGCTGATTTAAATAAAGATGCAGTAGAAGGATATATGTGTGAAATCGGTTTAACATTATCAGAATTAAACTATCAATTAAAACACATATCACGCTGGGCAAGAAAAAAATATGCATTAACTCCTTTAGCTCAATTTTGGGGAACAAGTTTTGAATCATATGAACCTTATGGTGTCACATTAGTTATGAGTCCTTGGAATTATCCTTTTATGTTATCATTAGAGCCAGCAATTGGAGCAATTGCTGCTGGTAACTGTGTAGTTATTAAACCTAGTGCCTATGCACCAAATGTATCACATGTTATCTATAAAATGATTAATGAAACTTGTGACCCTAAACATGTATGTGTAGTAGAAGGTGGAAGAAATGAAAATACACAATTATTAGAACAACGCTTTGATTATATTTTCTTTACTGGTAGTGTTAATGTAGGTAAATTAGTTATGGAAAAAGCTAGTCGTCATTTAACTCCAGTAACACTAGAACTTGGTGGTAAAAGTCCTTGTATAGTAGATGATCGTAAGAATTTAAAATTAGCAGCTAAAAGAGTAGCTTTTGGTAAGTTTTTAAATGCTGGTCAAACTTGTGTATGTCCTGATTATGTATTAATTAAACATGAATTAAAGAATAGTTTTATTAAATATATAGAAGAATACATTAAAGAATTCTTTGGCGATAGACCACTTAATAATGATCAACTTGTAAAGATTATTAATAAGAAGCACTTTGATCGATTAAATGCTTTATTAGAAAATCAAACGATTGCCTATGGTGGACATAGTGATGAAAATACATTAAAGATAGAACCAACAGTTGTTGATAATATTCAAGAAGATAATCTTTTAATGCAGGAAGAAATATTTGGACCAATTTTGCCAGTTATGACATATGAAAATATAGATGAAGCAATTGAATATGTAAATAATCACGAAAAACCTCTAGCTTTCTATATTTTCTCTAGCAGTAAAGCTATTCAGAATAAATTATTAAATTCTTGTAGTTTTGGAGGTGGATGTATTAATGATACAATTATTCATCTTGCATCTTCTAGACTTGGATTTGGTGGTGTAGGTCATAGTGGTATGGGAGAATATCATGGTAAAAAGAGTTTTGAAACTTTTTCTCATACAAGAAGTATTGTTAAGAAAGCAACATGGATAGATTTACCTATGAGATATTATCCTTATACTAAATTCAAAGAAAAACTAATAAGAATGTTTGTAAAGTAACTGATGTAAAAAACCAAGGTCATAAAACCTTGGTTTTTTATTATTTGATTTCTTCTTCTTTTAAATCACTTAAATCTTCACCATTAGTAGTAATAACTCTCTTATACCAATAGAATGAATCTTTTCTATATCTATCTAATGTCTTAAGATCAAATTCTTCTCTATCTACATAGATAAATCCATATCTTTTTTTCATACCTTCATGAGTAGAAATTAAATCTACTGCAGACCATGGATTATATCCCATCATTTCTACACCATCAGTAATAGCTAATTTAATTTGAGCAATATGTTCCTGATAATACTTAATTCTGTATGGGTCATGAATTCTTCCATCTTCTGTTAATGTATCATAAGCTCCTAAACCATTTTCAGTTACTAACATAGGCAATCTATATCTTGAATACATTTCTCTCATATTAGCTCTGAATCCCATAGGATCAATTTCCCATCCAAATTCAGTTTTCATTAAGTAAGGATTTTCATATCCTTTATAGAATCCTGCTTCTCCACGTGCAGTTTGTTGATCAGCACCTGGTTCAATTTCATCATCCCAGCTATTAGATGCACAAGCTGTAGAAGTTGTATAATAGTTAAATCCAATGAAATCTGGATGAGCAGCTTTCATTATTTCCATATCTCCTTCTTCAATAACTGGACATGCATCTAATTCTTCTAAATAAGCCCATACTAAATTATTATAAACACCATATACTGCAGCATCTAAATATAACCAGTTTCTAATTGCATTGTAATTTTGTGCAGCTAAGATATCTTCTGGTTTACAGCTTGCTGGATATACTAAACCAATATTTGGGGCAGGACCAATCTTAGCTCCTGGTAACATTTCATGACATAATACCATAGCTTTTGCTTGAGCTACTAATTGGTGATGATTCTGTTGATAAATTTCTTTAGTTAAGTTAGTACAACCTTCAGGTACTACTAATGTTCCAATTAATGGTCCAACTAAAGTTAACATGTTTTGTTCATTGATAGTTAACCAATATTTTACTCTATCACCAAAGTTTTCAAATAAAACTCTCGCAAATTCTAAGAACCAATCTACTGATTCTCTATTTGACCATGAACCTCTTTTATCTAATGCAGCAGGCATATCAAAATGGAACATAGTTACAATTGGTTCAATCCCATATTTTAAACATTCATTGATTAAATTATTGTAGTATTCGATACCTTTTGGATTAACTTCCCCAGTACCTTCTGGTAAAATTCTTGTCCATGCAATTGAGAAACGATATGTTTTAAATCCCATTTCTGCCATTAATGCAATATCTTCTTTATATCTATGATATTGATCAGCACATACTGTTAAATCTGAAGTTCCTTCAGGTACTTCTTTTACATCCTGACATGATGGTCCTTTACCATCTTCTAAGTTAGCTCCTTCTATCTGATACGCAGAAGAGCTAGCTCCCCAAAGAAAATCTTCAGGGAAAGATTTTAATTTCTTGTGTAGCATTTTCTTATCTCCTTTTCATCAATCATATATTTTTATTATACATGAAATATATATATAAAGACATATTTTTCCTGAAAATCATAACCACTGATAAAATCAGTGGTATGGACCAGCCCTGTAAGGGCATGTTGTTGTGCAAGTCCTTCGACCACTGAAGGCTGACAACCACAACACTTTCACATTTTACCCCTTAAAGGGGTTTTTTCTTTTTATTTGATTTTCTCTCCTGTAAATGGATCGATAAATTCTTTCATGCTCATCTGATCTGAAAGCTTATCTTCCTGTAATTGATTTCTTATATAATTCTTGACTGCTTCCTCGTTATGTCCTACTGTCACACAGTAATACCCTTTTGCCCAAAACTTTCTATTCCCATATTTATACTTCATGTTTGCATGTCTATCAAATATCATCAATGTTGACTTGCTTTTCAAATACCCCATAAATGATGATACGCTATATTTTGGTGGAATTGTTATAAGCATATGTATATGATCTGGACATGCCTCTGCTTCATGAATAACTACTCCTGGTTTTCTTTCTGCCAATGTTCTTAAAATCATTCCTATATCTTTTCTTAATTTATTATATATCACCATTCTTCGATATTTTGGTATGATGACTATATGATATTTGCAATTATATGTTGTATGTGATAATGTATTATCATCTCTCATTGAGATACCTCCTTTGATTTCTATTTGTGGTTGCCAGCCACATCTATTATATCATTGGAGGTTTTTTCTCACCATCGCTTAAAGCTTTTTTAGACCATGTGCATAGCACATGGTTTTCTTTTATAATAAAAA
>JAXJVS010000021.1:0-1738 GCA_036308445.1 Bacilli bacterium
AAACAAAATCAAATTCAATCAGGTACAAAAGTATACTTTGAAAAACCAGATGATTGGGCAGACAATATTTATGCATATGTTTATGATGAAACATCATCTAGCAGTGTAAAAGAAAATAGTGCTTGGCCAGGTATATCCATGAAGAAAGAAGATAATGGCTTATATAGTTATACTTTTGATGAAGAATGGGGTTCTGCATTAATTATTTTTACTGATGGAACAAATCAATCTAATGGCGTATTAGAACCAGGAGAAGAAGTTGTTAGTGAAAAAGTATATAAGATGGAGTAAAGCTTAGATTTCTAAGCTTTTTTCTATTGAGTGAATATAGTAAAATAAAAGAAACAAGTATAAAGTTTAACTAACAGTAGTAAGAATTTTCCTGCTTCTATACGAGCGGTGAGAATATGTCACAATGAAAGAATATGAACAATATATAAAGATGTCGCTTTTAAAGATATTGAAAAATCATGTATTATGTTAGTAGGATATACATAGGAGGAATTATGATATTTTATTTTTCTGCAACAGGTAATAGTAAATATATTGCTGAAAAAATTGGTAAAGAACTTAATGAAGAGGTATGTTCTATATTGGAGTATGATGATAAATGTATAGAAGATTCTATTGTTGGTATTATTACTCCTACTTATTTTTGGGGATTACCTATTATTGTAAGTGAATTTTTAGATAGATTAGTATTAAAGGATAATCAATATATATTTTTAATCACAACTTATGGAACAACAACAGGTCAAATAGGAAAGTTTGTAGAAGAAAAAATAAAGCTTAATGCTAAATATAGTGTAAAGATGCCTGATAGCTGGACTCCTATGTTTGATTTAACTGATAAACAAAGGATAAGTCAAATTAATAAAAAAGCTGAAATACAGATGAATGAGATTATAAATAATATAAAGAAGCGAAAAGAAGGGGATTTTATGAAAAATAAAATTCCAATGATATTATCTAAAATATATTATAAGACTTATGAATTACAAAGAAGAACAAAACATTTCACTTTAGAAGATAGCTGTATTGGCTGTGGGATATGTGTTAAACAATGTCCTATCAAAGCAATAGAGATAAGAGATAGAAAAGTTTTGTGGGTAAAAGATAAATGTATTATGTGTCTAGGATGTTTACATCATTGTCCTAAGTTTTCTATTCAATATGGCAAAAATACAAAGAAACATGGACAATATTTAAATCCAAATACAAAGATATAGATTGGAGATGGTATCATGGATATGTTAGAGTATATAAAATGGCGAGGAGATTTAACTTTTGATGAAAGAAAGTTAAATGAAATAGATTCCTTGATTTTTTCTACATTATGTTATGAAGAATTTGATGATATATTATCTGATGGTGATAGTTATACTCTAGATGAACTTGCAGAGATATTCTTTGCAATGTATGAGATAGAAGATTTAAAGAAAAGAATTAATTTTTCATCAAGAAGTTATGAACTTTTAAAAGCAATGAAATATACGAAAAGATATGGTTCTCTTATCGTGTCTCATTATGTTAATGATATTAATCATGAACTAGATTTACAGTTTTGTGCTCTTACAATAGAGAATAAGGATAAATGGAAGTATATAGCTTATAGAGGTACTGATGATACTATTGTAGGATGGAAAGAAGATTTTTCAATGATTTATCGTAAAGAAGTCTTAGCTCAAAGAAAAGCAGTAGAATATTTAGAAATGAGAACGAAAGAGACAGGTATTCA
>JAXJVS010000022.1:0-32460 GCA_036308445.1 Bacilli bacterium
CAATACTTAGCATACTAACTATACTTATTAGTGTACTAAGTATCTGGAGGTGAATTATGGATGCAAAAATTAAAGAAGTTTTCAATGAATTAGGTATTGTTCATAAAGAGATAAAAAAAATAGCTGATAATAAAGTTAAGCATTTAGATTTATCATTTGGACAATGTCAATTATTACTTATGATTGATCGATGTCCAAATATGAATCAAAAAAAGCTTGCTGAAAACTTGCATATTACTGAAGCCACCTTATCAGTACGTATTTCAAGACTTGAGAAAAGTGGGTATATTATTAAAAGTATAGATAGTAAAGATAAAAGAAAGTATTCATTAGAAGTGAGTGAAAAAGGAAAACAATTCTTTGATAAAAGAATTGAAATGATGAATACTTTAAACGAAACTATCTTTGAGGGGATTAGTGAAGAAGAATTAGATACAGTTTTAGTTCTTTTAAAAAAAATGCGAAGTAATATAGAAAGAGGTGGATAGTTTGTTAAAATTAGTAAAATATATAAAAAAATATTGGCTATTTATTTTATTGTGTATTGGACTTGTATTTGTTCAATCTCAATCAGAGTTGGCTCTTCCAGATTATATGAGTGATATTGTAACTAATGGTATCCAGTCAGGGGGATTTGGTACTTCTGTGAGTGAAGTGTTAAGTGAAGAAACATATAATCATTTGTTGATATTTGCTGGTGAGGATAAGAAAGTTATTATCAATGCTTATGAGTATAAAGAAAGTTTTGATGTAAATATTGAAAATGATTTTCCTAATTTAGATCAGGGATATCAGTTAAAAGACTTAACTGATGAAGAGGAAGATGTATTAGAAAGTGCTTTGATTAAACCGATGATTATGGTATCTAGTATTGATTCAATGGATCCTTCTTCTGATGAATTTATACAAAAATTTGGTCATTTACCTGATGGGGTATCTGTATATGATGTTTTATCGATGATGAATGAAGAAACAATTAACACAATGTTAGAAAGTGTTAATACTCAGATGGAGACAATGGGTGAATCCACATTAAAGATTGCTGCTGGTAATGGGGTTAAAGCAGAATATATAAAACTAGGCTGTGATGTAGACGCAGTGCAGACTAAATATATTGTTACTAGCGGTTTAAAGATGTTAGGTATTGCTTTGATAGGAACTATTGCTTCAATGCTATCAGCTTTTGCATCTTCAAAAGCAGGTGCTGGTCTTGCAAGGGATTTAAGAAAGGCTGTATTTGAAAAAGTAGAAAGTTTTTCAAGTAATGAATTTAATAAATTTTCTACAGCCTCTTTAATTACTAGAACTACAAATGATATCACACAGGTTCAGCAGTTAATGGTGATGATGCTTAGAATTGTATTATTTGCTCCAATGATGGGCATTGGCGCATTATATAAAGCGATTACTCGTTCTCCTAGTATGACATGGATTATTGCTATGATATTAGTAGTTATTGTTGGTGTTATGGTTATTGTTATGATTGTTGTTATGCCTAAGTTTAAGATTGTGCAATCGTTAATTGATAAACTTAACTTAACAATGAGAGAAAATCTTTCAGGAGTATTAGTTATTAGAGCTTTTAGTAATGAAAAACATAGTGAAGCTCGTTTTGATAAGGCCAATAATGATTTAACAAAGGTTAATTTATTTGTTAATAGAGCTATGGCTACGTTGATGCCAATTATGAATTTTATTATGAATATTGCAACAGTTTTAGTTGTATGGGTAGGAGCTCAGCAGTTAGATTTAGGTCATATTGCTATTGGTGAAATGATGGCATTTATTCAATATACTATGCATATTATTATGTCATTCTTATTTATTGCGATGATTTTTATTATGATACCTAGAGCTTCTGTTGCCGGAGATCGTATTTATGAAGTTTTATCTACTCCTCTAACAATTGCTGATCCTAAAAAAGAAAAAGCATTTAATGAAAATAAAAAAGGTTTATTAGAATTTAAAGATGTGACATTTAAATATCCAGGAGCTAAAGAAGCAGTCTTAAGTCATATTGATTTTGTTGCTGAACCTGGTAAAACAACCGCATTTATTGGAAGTACTGGTAGTGGTAAATCAACATTAATTAACTTGATACCACGTTTCTATGATGTAACAGAAGGTAGTGTATATATAGATGGTGTGGATGTTAGAGATGTTAAACAACATGAGTTAAGAGAAAAAATAGGTTTAGTACCACAAAAAGGAATATTATTCTCAGGTACTATTCGTTCTAATCTTCAATATGGAGCTAAGGATGCGACTGATGAACAATTAAATCAGATCATAGAGGTTGCTCAAGCAAAAGAATTTATAGATGCTAAGCCTAAGGGATTAGATGAAGAAATTGCCCAAGGTGGTACAAATGTATCAGGTGGACAAAAACAAAGATTAGCTATAGCTCGAGCTTTAGCAAAGAATCCAGAAATTTTAATTTTTGATGATAGTTTTTCAGCATTAGATTTTAAGACTGATGCTAAACTTAGACAAGAATTAAATAAATTAACAAAAAAGACAAAGAATACTGTATTAATTGTAGGACAAAGAATTGCTTCTATTATGGATGCTGATCAGATTATTGTATTAGATGAAGGTAAGATTGTTGGTAAGGGAACTCATGATGAATTAATGAAAGAATGTAGTGTTTATCAGGAAATTGCTTATTCACAATTATCAAAGGAGGAATTAGCAAATGGCTAGAGGACCAATGGGAAAAGGGCCTAAAGGTCCAGCTGAAAAAGCTAAGGATTTTAAGGGAACTATAAAAAAATTATTTGTATATTTAAGACCTTATTATATTAAATTTGTATTTGTTATTATCTTTGCTGCAGGTTCTACTGTTTTTTCTATCTATGGACCTAAGGTTCTTGCAAAGGCTACAGATAAGTTAAGTGAAGGTATTTTAGCTAAGATTTCTCATACTGGAGGTATTGATTTTGATGCTATCTTTATAATTTTAATTACGCTTGCAGGAATATATTTATTAAGTGCTTTATTTAATTATGTACAGGGATTTATTACTTCAGGTATTTCACAAAGAGTTGCATATGATTTAAGAAAAAATTTATCTGAAAAGATGGACAGATTACCATTAAGTTATTTTGATAAACATTCTAGTGGTGATACATTGAGTCGTGTTACTAATGATATTGATACTATAGCTCAATCATTAAATCAAAGTATGTCACAGATTATAAGTTCAACTGTAACATTGATAGGTGTCTTTATTATGATGGTTTCTATTAGTATTCCAATGACTTTAATGGCTATTTGTGTATTACCAATATCATTAATATGTGTAACTCAGATTACAAAGCGTTCACAAAGATATTTTATTGCTCAACAAAGTCATTTAGGAGCAGTCAATGGACATATAGAAGAAATGTATGGTGCCCACAATGTTGTAAAAGCATTTAATGGAGAAGAAGAATCAGTAAAAACATTTGAAATGCATAATGACAATCTTTATGAATCAGCATGGAAATCTCAATTTTTCTCAGGGTTAATGCAACCTATTACTGGTTTTATTGGTAACTTAGGATATGTTGGAGTTTGTTTGTTAGGGGGATATTTTGCAGCTAAACAAACTATCTCTATTGGTGATATTCAAGCATTTATTCAGTATATGAGATCTTTTAATCAGCCTATTACTCAAATGGCACAGATTATGAATATGTTGCAATCTACTGCTGCAGCTGCAGAACGTGTTTTTGAATTTTTAGAGGAAGAAGAATTAGAAGAAGAAAAAGTTTTAGTATCTAAAGAAGAAGTAGAAGATATAGATGGTTCTGTTACTTTTGCGGATGTTCACTTTGGATATACTCCAGAGAAAACAATCATTAATAATTTTTCTATGCATGTTCATGCCGGACAGACTGTTGCGATAGTAGGACCTACTGGTGCAGGTAAGACAACAATTGTAAAATTATTAATGAGATTTTATGAATTGAATGGTGGTTCTATTTTAATTGATGGTAAAGATATTAGAGATTTTTCTAGACATGATTTAAGAAGTTTATTTGGTATGGTTTTACAGGATACATGGTTATTTGGTGGAACAATTAAAGAAAACTTAAAATATGGTAAATTAGATGCTACTGATGAGGAAGTCCAGGAAGCTTGTCGCTTGGCTTATGCGGATCATTTTATTCAAACTTTAGAAAATGGTTATGATACAGTATTAAATGAAGAATCTAGTAATATATCTCAAGGTCAAAAACAATTATTAACTATTGCTAGAGCGTTTTTGAAAGATCCTAAAATATTAATATTAGATGAAGCAACGTCTTCTGTTGATACAAGAACTGAAACCTTAATTCAAAATGGTATGGATAAATTAATGGAAGGTAGAACAAGCTTTATTATTGCCCATCGATTATCTACAATTAGAGATGCAAATACTATTATTGTTATGAAAGATGGCGATATTGTTGAATTAGGAAATCATGATGAATTAATGAAACAAAATGGCTTTTATGCTAATTTATATCAATCCCAATTTGAAAGAAGTGAGGAAGAAGCCTAGTGCTTCTTTTTTGCTTGCAAATTAAGGATTCTTTAGTATAATGATGTTTGAATATTATGAAAGGAGAAACATGAATAATTTCATGTGATTAAAGATGTCTAAAATTTTTTATGTAATGATTATTTCTGCCATTCCTTTAATTGAACAAAGAGGTGCTATTCCAGTTGGTATTTTTACTGGTGGTGATCCATTAACAATTATGATTACTTCATATATTGGTTCATTAATTCCGGTTCCATTTATCTTTTTCTTATTTAACTGGTTTATGGATCAGTTAAGAGCACATAACTGGTTACCTTGGTTAATTAATATAGTTGATAACAAGATTAACAAAAATGTTGATAGATTTCAAAAATATAAAGAAGCTGCATTGATTACTTTTATAGGTATTCCTCTTCCTACAACAGGAGTTTGGACTGGAACTGCTATAGCAACTTTTTTAAAATTAGATTTTAAGAAAACAGTATTTTGTGCAATGTTAGGAGCATTAATTTCAGCTGTTGTTATAACTTTAGTGTGTGTATTGTTACCAGAATTAGCTATGAGTCTTTTCTAAGGAAAAGGCTTTTTTGATAGGAGGATATAATTATGATTGTAGAGATAATAAATGTAGGTACAGAACTTTTGCTAGGTGAAATTGTAAATACGAATGCTACATATTTACAGAAGATGTGTAAAGAATTAGGATTTAATGTTTATCATCAAAGTGTTGTAGGAGATAATCCTGATAGATTATTAGAATGTTTTGATATTGCTTTTAAAAGAGGAGCAGATTGTATCATTACGACTGGTGGTTTAGGACCAACAACAGATGATTTAACAAAAGAATTATCAGCACAGTATCTAGGATTAGAAATGGTTTATAATGAAAAAGAAGCAAAGAAAGTATATGATAAGTGTAGTTTTGTAACAGGACTTGATGAAATACCTCAAAATAATTTTAAACAAGCTTATTTTCCAATAGATGGCTATATTTTAGAAAATGAAGTGGGTACTGCTAATGGCTGTGTGATGAGTAAAGATAATAAAATGATTATTAATCTTCCTGGTCCACCTAAAGAAATGACATATGTAGTAAACTATTCTCTAATACCTTATTTACAGCAATATAAAGAGGATAAGATATATACATACGAATATCTAACAATGTTTATTGGTGAAAGTAAATTGCAGGAAGTGTTGAATGATTTGATAGAAAATCAGAATAATGTTTCTATAGCTTTATATGCTGGAGAAGAAACTGTAAGAGTGAGACTAGCTGTCAAGACATTTAGTCAAGAAGAAGCAGATAGATTAATGAAAAATGTCAAAGTGGAAATAGAAAAAAGAATAGGAACTTATATTATTAAAGAAAATAATTTGAAAGAAGCATTAATGAAAATAATGATTCCATATCATCTTTATTATAACGGTTCATTTCGTTTAAAAGATAATTTTTTAGATGGGAAGTTTTATGATGAAAATTCAAAGTTTTTCATAAAAATATATACAAAAAAAGAAAAATTAGGAGAAAGATTACTTATTAATATTGATGATAATGAAGTCATGAATATACCTTTATTGAAGAAAGCTGAGTATTCATATGCTAAAGCTGAAGCAAGAATTATAGCTGGAATATATAAATATTTGAGAAATAGACAGGTGTAAAGACACCAGTTATTATATTTAAAAGTATGGTATCTTTAAAAAATATAGTCGGCTAACAAAAATGAAAGAGTTTTCATTCTTCAAAAAAACAAAAAACATTGATTATATGTGGAAAAAATTGGAATTTTAGTTGAAAAAAACAAGTTTTCATTTATAATGAAATTGTCCTTGAGAGAGGGCGCTGGGGATATGATATTGAGTATCATATAAAGAAAACATAATAAAGTATTAAGCAAAGATTTATATTGCACAAATTAATAAGAATGCATTTCTTATTTCCTTCCTTCAATAATCATCATAACATCACAACATAAATCTTTGCCAAAGGAAGAGGATTGGGGTTTCCTCTTTTTTTGTTGGGTTCTTATTAGTCTAGTAAAAAAATCTTAATTTAATAATGTTTTTTCTTTTATTTTTATATTATATAGTGTAAAATATTAGCGTAATTTTTATATCAAACAATAAGGAGTGTTGTTTATGGCTGGTGTAGTCGTTGTTGGAAGTATGTGGGGAGATGAAGGTAAAGGAAAAGTTACTGATTATCTTGCTCAAAAAGCTGATGTAGTAGTACGTTATGCAGGTGGTAATAATGCAGGACATACTATTGTTTATGATGGAAAGAAGTTTGCTTTAAAATTAATACCTTCTGGTATTTTTAGTGGTCATGAAGTTATTATGGGTAACGGAATGGTTGTTAATCCTAAAGCATTTTTGGAAGAAGTGAAGTATTTGAATGATGCAGGTATCGATACAAGCAAGATTAGAGTTAGTGATCGTTGTCATGTGATTTTACCTTATCATTTAGAAATAGATGGTATTCAAGAAGCTAGAAAAGGTGCTAATAGTATTGGTACAACTAAAAAAGGTATTGGTCCTACTTATATTGATAAATATAGTAGAATTGGTATTCGTATGGGTGAGTTTATTGATGAAGAATTATTTTTAGAAAGATTAAAAGAAACTTTCCCAATGAAAGTTATGGAATATCCTGAATTAGCTGATAAGTTTAGTGTAGATAGTATTTTTGAAGAATATAAAGAATATGCAAAAGCTATTCGACCTTTAGTTTGTGATACTGGATTATTATTAGATGAATATTTAAGAGAAGATAAGAAAGTTTTATTTGAAGGTGCTCAAGGAGCTATGTTGGATATTGATTATGGTACATATCCATTTGTTACTAGTTCACATCCAGGAGCTAATGGTGTAAGTGAAGGAGCTGGTATTGGTCCTTTGTATATTAAAGAATCTATTGGTATTATTAAGGCTTATACAACTCGTGTAGGTGCTGGTCCTTTCCCAACTGAATTAAATGATGAAATTGGTGATTTGATTAGAGAAAGAGGACATGAATATGGTACTGTTACAAAACGTCCTAGAAGAACTGGATGGTTTGATGCAGTTGTTGTTAATCAGTCTAGAAGAATGTCTAGCTTAACAGGTATTAGCTTAATGTTATTAGATGTTTTGAGTGGTTTAGATACTATAAAAATTTGTACTGCTTATAAATATAATGGTGAAATTATTCATGGTTTACCTGCTACTGTAAAAGGTATTGAATCAGTTGAACCAATTTATGAAGAAATGCCAGGATGGCAAGAAGATATTACAAATGTAACTTCTTTTGAAGAGTTACCAGTCAATTGTCAGAAGTATATCAGAAGAATTGAAGAATTAATTCATTGTCCTGTAGTTATGTTTTCTGTAGGACCTGATAGAAAACAGACTGTTGTATTAAAAGAAATTGAATTTTAGGAGGTAAGCAATGAAAAGAGAATTAGTCATTGTTATTGACTTCGGTGGACAATATAATCAGTTAATTGCTCGTAGAGTTCGTGAATGTAATGTCTACTGTGAGATTTATTCATATAAGATTGATATTGAAAAAATTAAAGAAATGAATCCTAAGGGTATTATCTTAACTGGTGGACCTAGTAGCTGTTATGAAGAAGGTGCTGCTACTTATTCTAAAGAATTATTTGAATTAGGTATTCCAGTACTTGGATTATGCTATGGTGCACAATTAATGCAACACTTGTTAGGTGGTAAAGTTGAACGTGCTAGTGTAAGAGAATATGGTAAATCTCATTTAACTGTAGTTGATGAAGATTCTATTATTTTTGATGATGTAAAGAAAGAAAGTACTGTATGGATGAGTCATTTTGATTATATTTCAAAAGTTGCACCAGGTTTCCATGTTACTGCAGTAACTAAAGATTGCCCTGTTGCAGCATGTGAAAATGTAGATAAGAAATTGTATGCTATTCAATATCATCCAGAAGTATTACATTCACAGTATGGTAAACAGATGTTATCTAATTTCGTGTTGAAAGTATGTGAATGTGCTGGAGATTGGAGAATGGATTCTTTTGTGGAAGAATCTATTAAAGAGATTAGAAAGAAAGTTGGAAATGGTAAAGTATTATGTGCTTTATCAGGAGGTGTTGATTCTTCTGTAGCTGCAGTATTATTATCTAAAGCTATTGGTAATCAGTTGACTTGTGTATTTGTTGATCATGGTTTACTTCGTAAAAATGAAGGTGATGAAGTTGAAGCTGTATTTGGACCTGATGGAAATTATGAACTTAACTTCATTAGAGTTAATGCTCAACAAAGATATTATGATAAATTAAAAGGTGTAGAAGAGCCTGAAGCTAAGAGAAAGATTATTGGTGAAGAATTTATTCGTGTATTTGAAGATGAAGCGAAGAAGATTGGTGCTGTTGATTTCTTGGTTCAAGGAACTATTTATCCTGATGTTGTTGAAAGTGGATTAGGTGGAGAATCTGCAGTTATTAAATCTCATCATAATGTTGGTGGTTTACCTGATTGTGTAGATTTTAAAGAAATTATTGAACCATTAAGAGACTTATTTAAAGATGAAGTAAGAAAAGTAGGTTTAGAATTAGGAATTCCTGAATACTTAGTATTCAGACAACCTTTCCCAGGACCAGGATTAGGTATTAGAATCATTGGTGAAGTAACTGAAGATAAAGTAAAGATTGTACAAGATGCTGATTATATCTATAGAGAAGAAATCGCAAAAGCAGGTTTAGATAAAACTGTTGGACAATACTTTGCAGCATTAACTAATATGAGATCTGTAGGCGTTATGGGTGATGAAAGAACTTATGATTATGCAGTAGCATTACGTGCTGTTAATACTGTTGATTTTATGACTGCTGAAGCTGCACAGATTCCTTATGAAGTCTTAAATAAAGTTATGTCTAGAATTATAAATGAAGTTCGTGGAGTAAATAGAGTATTCTATGATATTACTAGTAAACCTCCAGGAACTATAGAGTTTGAATAGTGTAAAGAAATGTCATCGTAAGATGGCATTTCTTGTTTTTAAAAAGTGAATCTTTCGATTCACTCGTTTGAAGATTAAGTCTTTGTTATTATTTCTTAAAATTATTTTTCTTTGTTTTATAAAAACATCTCTTTCATCTTTAACCATTTTTCTTACATCAATCTTACATTGAGTTACACATTGTCCACAGCCTACGCATTTTTCATAATTGAATATAAGTTCTTTTTTATCTTTATCATAATATGTTGCTTCTGTAGGACAATACTTACCACAAAGATTACATCCTACACATTTACTAATATCAATAACTTCAGGTTTATAGAAAGAACGAGTATAAATTTTGCTTAGGGTTCCTTTTTGATAACCACCATAGTTAATACAGCAATCTGAGCAACAGTTACATATCGCAAACTCATCCAAATCGGCATTATTCTTGTAATGGAATGTTGAATGTACACATCCTTTAGCATCAAATTCTTCAATCAATGCAATAGCTTCTTCGTAAGATAGTTTTCGAGCACTACCATTTTCTACTAAATTTGTCGCAATAGCTCCTAACATCATACAACTTTGAAGTGGTATATCATAATCACATCCACTGCCTTCACGATATTTTTTTCCTAAACGACATAAACAATTTCCTACTGCTAATTCATCTTTAAATTTCTCTAAAAGTTCATAAACACTATTTACTGTAAGAACTTCATGTTTGCTTTCAAGAGGTTGATCTAAGTATATTTCTTTTTTACCAACACTTCCAGTACTTGGATAAACTTAAAAAAGAGGGGCAATACCCTTATTTGGATATTGCTTTGATTTATAGTCATTGATTTGTCTCATAGGGAACTTGTTCATAGAGTACATATAATCATAGAATTCCATGAATTTTTCTTCTACAGCTTTTCTTTGCTCATTTTCAGGTCCTGTAATGTGGAATTCAATCCAGCCAGGGAATATTGGAGTTAAACTAAATAAATCACGTCTTTCATTACTTTCTACATGAATAAATCCAGTTACCATAAGATGGTCCCAATATTTATTCCAATCTTTTTCATTTTCTCCAAATAATTGATAATAAATTTCTTGAAGTTGAGTTTTATTTTTTGGTGTTATTCCTACCTGAATTAAATAATCAACCATGTTCTCACCATAGTCATATCAAATAGTTCAAAGACAGGGGTTAAAGTAGGAAACTTTACAGATGAAATTGAGTTCATTAATTCAATTAATTCTTTTACTTTCTTTTTAGGTAACATAATATTTCTCCTATTTACATTTTATATTTTTATTCTATTGGTTATTTCAAAACCCGTCAAGAGAAGTTAAAAAACTAAGATAAATACATAAATAATGTTTGATAATGTAGACGGATAACTCTTGACATAGTTTATAAAACCATATAAACTTTTCTAGAGGAATAAATGAGGAGAAAGAAAAGATGAGTGAAATAATTTTAGTAGCTGAAACAGGTTCGGATATTACAAAAGAAATTGCAGACAAATATGGTATTGAATTAGTACCAATGCATGTTAGTTTTGAAAATGAAACTTTAGATGATGGAGAATTTCCAGTAGAAAAAATTACAGAGTATTATAAAAATACTAATAAATTACCTAAGACAAGTGGATGTAATCCTGGTGATTTTGAAATTTTCGATAGAATTCATAAAGAACATCCAGATGCTCACATTTTATATTTAGCTTATTCAGCAGTAACTACTTGTTCATATCAAAGTGCTAAGATTATGGCAGATGGAAAAGATTACATTACTTTAATGGATACAAAACAAGTATCTGTTGGACAAGGTGTTATTGTAGTAGAAGTGGCAAAATATTTAAATAGTCATCCTGATGCAACAATAGAAGAAGTTGTAAAATATGCACAAAAGATGATTGATCGTACGAATATGTGTTTTATCCCTGATAATCTTGAATTTTTAAGGGCTGGTGGACGTGTAAGTAATGTTGCTTTTTTAGGTGCTACTATTCTAAATTTACATCCTACAATTGAAATTTTAGATGGTAAGTTAGTAGCAACTAAAAAATATAGAGGTAAAATGTCAAGAGTATGTGCTAAATTATTGAAAGAATATACAGATAATTATAATTTAGATAGAGATGTTCTATGGTTTATTTATACTATTGGATTGCCTGAAGAAGTCAAGGAAAAAGTAAATGAACAAGCGCAGGAATTAGGATATAAAGATATTCAATGGATACAGGCACATGGTGTTATTACGACTCATGGTGGGCCATCTGCTTTTGGTTTAGCAGGTTTTTCAAAGAAATAAGATGAAATACTAAGGAAATCGCTATTATAAAGAGTCATGAATATTTAATAAAGAAGAAGTCTATATACAAAGTACAAAAGTGAAATAAATTTTTTATTTCACTTTTATCATATAAGAAAACTACGTATCCACATGATTTAAAAAAAATTTAAACAATAGTGAGAAAACTTCTGTTGATATAATATAGATGGCTGATAACTATAAAATAAGAATATATTTAACTGTAGAAAAATATAAATTAGGATTGAATTCTCATGAAAAAGTAGAGATTATAGATTTAAGAATAGAACCAGAAGAAATGAAAGCATTGCTAATGAATAATCATTATTTTCCAGGTTGGCATATGAATAAAAAATATTGGTATACAGTGATTTTAGATGGTTCTACAAAAGAAATTTGCAAAAGAATAGATAAAAGTTATCTTTTAGCTTTATAATATTAATAATAAAGCGAAGATGATATAAGTCTTAAAATTTTACAATAAAAGATTATTTCAGTTCTTAAATATGTTATAGTATTTATATAGTAGATGAGGAGGTTTATAAAATGTTGAAGATAAAAAATATTCATGTTATTGATCCATTAAATAATCGTGATGAAATTACAGATATATATATTGATGATAATGGTTGTATTTGTAACGAGGGGAATGTAACTGAAGAGGTAGATGGAACAGGAAAGATTGCTTATCCAGGTTTTGTAGATATTCATGTTCATTTCCGTGATCCAGGACAAACATATAAAGAAGATTTATATACGGGATCAAATGCAGCTATAGCAGGCGGTTATAGTTATGTTGTATGCATGGCAAATACTGTACCAGTGATTGATAATGTGGAATTATATAAAGATAATAGTGAAAGAATGAAAGATTTACCCTTAAATGTATATCAGGCTGTAGCTATTTCTAAAGGATTTAAAGGTGTAGAATTAACTGATATGGATGCTTTAAAAGAAGCAGGAGTTATTTTCTTTACTGATGATGGTTTACCTTTAAAAGATGGAAATTTTGTGAAAGAAGCAATGATAAAAGCTAAAGAATTGAATGTTCCATTAAGCTTTCATGAAGAAGATCCTACATATATTGGTAAAGCAGGAGTCAATGAAGGGAAAATATCTAAACAATTGGGTTTTGTAGGTGCTAGTCGTTTAGCTGAAAGTGAGATAACTAAACGTGATATTAAACTTGCAGAACAGACAGGAGCAACAATCAATATTCAGCATATTTCTTCTAAAGAAGCTGTTGAATTAGTAAGACAAGCTAAAAAAGATGGGATATCTATTCATGCCGAAGCTTGTCCACATCACTTTACATTAACTGAAGATGCAGTATTAATTCATGGATCACTTGCGAAGATGAATCCACCACTTCGTGAAGAAGAAGATAGAATCGCAATCTGTGAAGGATTAAAAGATGGTACTATTGATATTATTGCGACTGATCATGCTCCTCATAGTGATGAAGAAAAGAGTAAAGAGTTAATGTCATGTCCAAGTGGTATTTTGGGATTAGAAACAGCTTATGCTCTTGCAAATGAAATGTTAGTAGAAAAAGGATATTTAGATGATGTAACATTAATAGAACGTATGGCTATTAATCCTGGAAAACTCATAGGAGTTAGATGTGCATTAGATATTGGAAAACCTGCAAATATGGTTGTTGTTGATCCAAAAGCAACATGGATTTATAAAGAATCAGTATCTAAATCTAATAATTCACCATTCTTAAATAGAAAGATGATAGGAAAAGTTGTTATGACTTTTGCGAAAGGTAAATGTGTATATAAAAAGATATGTTAATGCATATCTTTTTTATTGCTTGAATAATTTATTATCATAATTTTTGACATCTATTGACAAAGCATAGATATAGTTCTAAAATGTTAGATACCTAACAAATGAAAGGGATAATTATGGAAAAACGAGAAATAGGTAAAACATTAATGATTGCTCAGAATCATGTTGTTCGTTTATTTGAAAAAATGAAGAATGATACAATACTCCCTCGAAGTCAAGGAAGAATTCTACGCTTTATTTACAACAATAAAGAAAGAGATATTTATCAGAAAGATATTGAGAATGAATTTAATTTAAGAAGATCTTCTGCTACTGAAATCCTTCAAAAGTTAGAATCTATTCATATGATAAAAAGAATGAGTGATGGAAATGATAAACGTATAAAGAAGATTCAAATCACCAAGGAAGGTGAAAAAATTGCTCAAGATATGATTTACAATATTCAAAAAGTTGAAAAAATCTTACATCAAGATATCTTACAAGAAGATTTAGAAATCTTTTTTAAAGTTATTGATAGAATGATAGAAAATTGTATAAAAGAAAAGGAGGAAGAAAAATGATAAAAAGATTAGTTCAATGTGTGAGAGAATATAAGAAACCAGCTATTCTTTCACCTCTTCTAGTAACTTTTGAAGTTATTATTGATTGTATTATTCCATTCTTAGTTGCTTCATTAGTTAATGAGATTAAAGCTGGATGTGCATTATCGGTTATAGTGAAGTATGGTACTGTTTTAATTATACTTGCTTTATTTTCTTTATTTTTTGGTGCTGCAGCAGGAAAGTACTGTGCTCAGGCCAGTGCTGGATTTGCTAAAAATATTCGTAAAGATTTATTTTATAAGGTTCAAGGATATTCTTTTGAAAATATTGATAGATTTTCAACTTCATCTTTAGTTACTCGTTTAACTACTGATATTACTAATGTTCAGCAAGCCTTTATGATGATTATTCGTACTGCTGTACGTTCACCATTAATGTTAGTATTCTCTTTTATTATGGCATATTATATGGGTGGTAAAATGGCCATGATTTTTGTGTTTACTATTCCTGTTCTAGGTATTGGATTATTTTTAATTAATAAAAAAGTAATGCCTATTTTTAGAAGAATATTTAAGAAATATGATGCTTTAAATGAATCAGTTCAAGAAAATATTAAAGGTATTCGTGTTGTTAAATCTTATGTTAGAGAAGATTATGAGGAAGATAAATTTACAAAAGCTGCAAAAGAGGTTGCTAATGATTTTACAGGCGCTGATCGTATTTTAGCGTTTAATGGTCCTATTATGCAATTTTGTATGTATATTGTTATGATTTTTGTTTTATCTTTTGGTTCTTATACGATTATTACGAGTCAAGGATTAGAATTGGATGTAGGACAGTTATCAGCATTGTTGACTTATAGTTTTCAGATTCTTCAATCATTAATGATGTTAAGTATGGTTTTTGTTATGATTACAATGGCAGAAGAATCTGCTCATCGTATTGTTGAAGTATTAGAAGAAGAGAGTACATTAGTTAATTGTGAAAATCCTGTATTTGAAGTGAAAGATGGTTCTATTGATTTTGAAAATGTTAATTTTAAGTATTCTAAGAGTGCTGAAAAGTATGTCTTACGTCATATTAATTTACATATAAAATCAGGACAAACTATTGGAATTATTGGTGGAACTGGATCTTCTAAAACATCATTAATTAATTTGATTTCTAGACTTTATGATGTTAGTGAAGGTAGTGTAAAGGTTGGCGGAATTGATGTTAAAGACTATGATATTAAAACTTTACGTGATGAAGTAGCTGTTGTTTTACAGAAGAATGTCTTATTTTCTGGAACAATTAAAGAAAATTTACGCTGGGGTAATAAAGAAGCAAGTGATGAAGAACTTATTGAAGCTTGTAAGTTAGCTCAGGCTCATGATTTTATTATGGCATTTCCTGATGGATACGATACTTATATTGAGCAAGGTGGTACAAATGTATCAGGAGGTCAAAAACAGCGTTTATGTATAGCTAGAGCATTATTAAAGAAACCTAAGATCTTAATATTAGATGATTCTACAAGTGCTGTAGATACGAAAACTGATGCTCTCATTCGTCAGGGATTTAGAAAGTTCATTCCTGCAACGACAAAGATTATTATTGCTCAAAGAACTGCTTCTGTAGAAGAAGCAGATCAAATCATTGTTATGGATAAGGGAAGAATACAAGCTATCGGAACTCATAAACAATTATTAACTGAAAATGATATTTATAAGGAAGTCTATACTTCGCAAAATAAGGCAGGTGATAATGATGAATAAAGGACCTAGAAAAAAAGTCAAAAAAGGAACAGTAATAAGATTAATGAAAATGTTACTTGAATCATTTCCAAAGCTTTTACCAATCGCAATTATTTGTATTATGTTTAATGCTTTTACAAGTTCAATTCCATCTTTATTTCAATCACAGATTATTGATATTATTGAAAATACTTGGCAAAGTGGAGATTGGGCAAGCGTTTCTAAACAAATTTTAACTTATGTGAGTATACTTGCATTCTTATATGTTCTTTCATTAACTGCTAATGTTGTATATCAGCAATTAATGGCTGTTATTACACAAGGATTTTTAAGGGATTTACGTATAAAGATGTTTGCCAAGATGCAAAAATTGCCAATTAAGTATTTTGATACTCATAATCATGGTGATATTATGAGTCATTATACAAATGATATTGATACACTAAGACAAGTTATTTCACAGACATTTCCTAATGTTATGATTTCTGGAATTACTTTAATGACTTTATTATGTATTATGTCATACTTTAGTATTTTAATGTTATTAGTTGTGTTATGTGGTGTATGCATTATGTTCTATGTTACTAAGACTGTAGGTGGAAATAGTGCTAAGTACTTTATGAAACAACAAAAGTCATTAGGTAAAGTAGAAGGTTTTATTGAAGAAATGATGCATGGTCAAAAAGTAGTAAAAGTTTTTAACCATGAAGAAGAAGCTTGTGCTGATTTTGATAGATTAAATGAACTTTTATGTGATGATATGACTGCTGCTAATAGTTTTGCTAATATGTTAATGCCTATTTTAGGAAATATTGGAAATATTTTATATGTTATTATTGCTTTTGCTGGAGGATTCTTCTTATTAACAGAAACTAAGAATATTTCATTATCAGGAATGGCCTTCTCATTAAGTGTAACAGTACCATTCTTAAATATTACAAAACAGTTCTGTGGACAGATTGGTCAAATTTCTAATCAAATCAATGCTATTGCAATGGCATTAGCTGGTGCTGAACGTATCTTTGATTTATTGGATGAACAAGAAGAAATGGATGAAGGATATGTAACACTTGTTAATGCTAAGGAAGAAAATGGTGAAATTGTTGAATGTAATGAACGTACTGGTATGTGGGCATGGCGTCATCCACATGTTGATGGTTCGATTACATATACAAAGTTATCTGGTGATGTACGCATGTATGATGTAGACTTTGGTTATAATCCAGATAAGTTAGTTTTACATAATGTTTCATTATATGCTAAACCTGGTCAAAAGGTTGCTTTTGTAGGAGCAACAGGTGCAGGGAAAACGACTATTACTAATTTAATTAATCGTTTTTATGATATTGCAGATGGTAAGATTAGATATGATGGTATTAATATTAATAAGATCAAGAAGTCTGATTTAAGACGTTCTATGGGCATTGTTTTACAGGATGTTAATTTATTTACTGGAACAATAATGGATAATATCCGTTATGGTAAGTTAGATGCTACTGATGAAGAATGTATTATAGCTGCTAAATTAGTAGGAGCACATGATTTTATTACTCGTATGCCACAAGGTTATAATACGAGAATATCTGGTAATAATGATAATTTATCTCAAGGTCAAAGACAGTTAATTTCTATTGCTAGAGCTGCAGTTGCAGATCCACCAGTTATGATTTTAGATGAAGCGACTTCTTCTATTGATACTCGTACTGAAGCTATTGTTCAACGTGGTATGGATGCTTTAATGGTAGGAAGAACTATATTTGTTATTGCTCATAGATTATCTACTGTTAGAAATTCTAATGTTATTATGGTGCTAGAAAATGGTCGTATTATTGAACGAGGAGATCATGAAGACTTAATAGCTCAAAAAGGAAAATACTATCAATTATATACTGGAGCATTTGAATTAGAATAAAACGCTGAGAATCAGCGTTTTTATTATTTATTCTCTTGTTAAAATCACTTATAATAATGATGGTAAGGAAGTATTTTTATGCAGATGACTTATAGGATGAATGAAGAAGATGCAATCTTATTACAATATTATTTAAATCATCATCATTTTGATAAAATAGGAGATGCTTTAAGTTATATTATTGAAGATGTTTCTAGACTATATGAAGAAGAGCATATGAATTGGTTGAACATTAAAGACTCTCCTATTTTAGAAATTGAAGATATTCAATTGACAATCAATAATTTAGGAACACAAACTTTCTATGTTGATGATCAAGTCATGATGAAAGTCTTAAATAGTGCTAAAGATGCTTTTCATTTATCTAAAGTCAATATTTCTTTTGTAATTAAACTTTGTATTAAAGAAGCTGTTTTGAATCTTAATAATAAAAATAGAGAAAATGATACAGAAATATTGATAAGAAAACTATCTGAACTTCTTTTACTAAAAGATGAAAAATCATTAAACAAAATCAAAAATATTTTAGAATCAGAGGAAGTGTAATTACTTTTGTTTTAGAAATCAACTGATATAAATTATAGTATAATACTTTTATAACAAGAAAAGAGGGGTTTATAATGGGTGAATGGAAAGAAATCAGTTTACATGATATAAAGAATATACAAATAGGACATGCAACAGATAAAGAACATGCTACTGGATGTAGTGTTATTATTGCTCCTAAAGGAGCTGTATGTGGCGTTGATGTTAGAGGTGGAGGTCCTGCAAGTAGAGAAACCGAACTTTTAAATCCACTCGCTAGCAATAATGGTATTCATGGATTATTACTAAGTGGTGGTAGTGCATATGGTTTAGATGCTGCAGGTGGAGTAATGAAATACTTGGAAGAACATGGTATTGGCTTAAAAGTAGGTAAAGCATTAGTACCGATTGTTGTGGGATCTTGTATTTTTGATCTGGCTTGTGTAGATAGTCAAGTACGTCCTGATGAAAAGATGGGTTATGCTGCTTGTGTAGATAGTGAATCAAACATTGAAAGAAATGGTAATGTCGGTGCCGGTATGGGAGCTACTGTTGGAAAACTCTTAGGTAATGATCGTGCAATGAAATCAGGATTGGGATGTTATGCTGTCCAGGTAGGAAGGCTTCAGGTAGGAGCGATTGTCTCTGTTAATGCAATTGGTGATGTTTTTGAGTTAGATTCTCAAAAACAGTTAGCTGGATTACTTAATAAAAATAAGGATGGTATGATCAGCAGTGAGATTGAAGCTGTTAAGCTTCTTCAGCTTGCTAGTCAGTTTTCTTTAAATACTACAATTGCAGCTATTGTTACCAATGCTAATTTAGATAAAGCAAATATGAATAAAGTTGCTGCTATGGCTAGTAATGGTATTGCTCGTACAATTAGACCGGTTAATACATCTATGGATGGTGATAGTGTTTATGCAATGTCCGTAGGTAAAGTAAAATCTAGTGCTGATGTTGTAGGTACATTAGCTGCTCATGTTTTAGGAAAAGCTATTAATAAAGCTGTATTAGAAACAGATGCTGTCTATGGATATAAAAGTGCAAAGAATTTTATGAAATAATAAATTATTTTCAAATAATAAAAATTTATCTATTCATCTTGACATGTTTATGTTACAAAGTATAATGAGAATATAAATTGAATATAACTCAAACCGTTGAAGTGGAGATAAAAATAGAAGAGGCGCTTACAGAGAACCAGGATTGCTGAGAACTGGTGGTATGCTGTCTATTAAATGGACCACTGAGGGCGTAGTGAAAAGAATGAGTCATTCTTAGTATTCTACGACGTAAGGCATACGTAAGTTGCCAGGAATATGTTGGTATTCTAATGAGAGTGTGGATTCCACAAAGCAAGGTGGCACCGCGGTATAAGTATATCTTTTTACCGTCCTTGACGATATTTTAGTATCGTTAAGGACGGTTTTTTCATTCCTAAAGTCTTGAGAAGAAAACACACCATGAGAATTGTATATTAGAAGAATGGTAAGATTTTCATTCGTTCATGAGCTAGAATCGTAGCTGAAAGTATACCTGAAAATGAATATCAGGAATGCATTAACAAGGCTAAGATGGTTGTAAAAGCATTAGAAATGGGAGAGGTGGAAGTGTAGATGATTTTATTAATTGATATTTTTTCTTATAACCTTTATCAGATTATAGGAAAAATCAACCCAGATATAAGAGTTATACGTAATGATGAATTAACGCTCAACGAAATAAAAAAGTTAAAACCATCTCACATTATTTTATCTCCTGAAGCAGGTAAACCCAGTGATGCAGGAATGTGTGAAGATGTTATAGTACAATTAGGTGGTAAGATTCCAATTTTAGGAGTTTGTCTTGGGCATCAAGCTATATGTGAAGTCTTTGGAGCAACAATTACATATGCTAAAGCATTATTTCATGGTAAACAATCAAATATAAGAATTATAAATAAGAGTAAGTTATTTAAGGGGTTAAACGAAGAAATAAAAGTTGCTAGATATCATTCTCTAGCAGCAAAAGAGGATACAATGCCCAATGAGTTAATGATTAATGCAATAACTATAGATGAATTATGGCAGTGGAACATCGAAAATATCCTATTTATGGATTACAGGTCCATCAGGAGTCAATCTTGACACCTGATGGTAAAGATATACTACAAAGATTTTTGGAGGATTAATATATGATTAAAGAAGCAATTGCAAAATTAGTAAATAGAGAAGACCTAGATAATAATATGATGACTATAGTTATGAATGAAATTATGACTGGTGTAGCTACTGATGCTCAAAAAGCCTCATTTCTTACAGCAATGAATATGAAAGGTGAAACAATAGAAGAGATTACTGCTGCTGCAAGAGTGATGAGAGAACATTGTGAAAGATTTTTAAATGATATGGATGTATTAGAAATTGTAGGAACTGGTGGTGATGGATCAAATACTATTAATATTTCTACATTAGCATCAATTATTGTTTCATCAATTGGAATCCCAGTAGCAAAACATGGTAATAGAGCAGCTTCTAGTAAGTGTGGTACAGCTGATTGTTTAGAAGCATTAGGGGTTAAGATAGATCTTTTACCTAATAGAAGTGCTGAAATATTAAAAGAGTTAAATATTTGTTTCTTATTTGCCCAAAAATATCATACTGCAATGAGATTTGTAGGTGGGGTAAGAAAAGAAATGGGAGTAAGAACATTGTTTAATTGTCTTGGTCCTCTTTCTAATCCAGCTGGTGCTAGTATGCAGCTTTTAGGTGTATATGGCAAAGATTTAGTAGAACCTCTTGCAAGAGTTTTAGTGAATTTAGGAGTAAAAAGTGCAATGGTGGTTTATGGAGAAGATAGTATTGATGAAATCTCTTTGAGTGCTCCTACTTATGTATGTGAAGCGATTAATGGAGAGTTTAAAACATATGAAATAACACCTGAACAATATGGCTTTAAAAGATATAAAAAAGAAGATTTAGTAGGTGGTACACCAGAAGAAAATGCAGCTATTGTAAGAAGAATCTTACAAGGAGAACAAGGGCCTAAAACAGATGCTGTAATATTAAATGCAGGAGCAGCTATTCATATCGCAAAAGGTTGTAGTATTGAAGAGGGTATTGAGTTAGCTAAAGATGCTATTACAAGTGGGGTGGCTTCAAGACAGTTAGATAGATTTATAGATTTAAGTCATCAATAATAAATGGAGGAATTTGAATGAATATATTGGAAGAAATTGCTTTAAAAAGAAAACAAGCAATAGAAATAAAGAAACAAAATATATCATTAGAAGAGATCAAAACAAAAGCAAAGCTATTGATGAAAGAAGAACAATTCGCTTTTGAAAAATGTTTAAAAGGAGAAGATATTCATTTTATTTGTGAAGTGAAAAGAGCATCTCCGTCAAAAGGATTAATTGCAAATGATTTTCCTTATATAGATATTGCAAAAGAATATGAAGAAGCAGGTGCTTCAGCACTTTCTGTATTAACTGAACCTGATTACTTTCTAGGCAAAGATGAATATCTTAAAGAAATTGTAGAGAAAGTTCATATTCCTGTTTTACGTAAAGATTTTATAGTAGATGTTTATCAAATATATGAAGCAAAAGTTCTTGGTGCGAGTGCAATCTTACTTATTTGTTCTTTATTGGATGATGAAAGTTTAAAAGAATTTTTAGAAATAGCACATAGTCTTGGTATATCTGCTTTAGTAGAAACGCATGATGATTTTGAAGTTAAACGTGCTCTATCGTTAGGAGCAAGAATCATAGGTGTTAATAATCGTAATCTTAAAGATTTTACAGTGGATATTGAAAATAGTGTACATTTAAGAAAAATGGTCCCTGATGATGTTATTTTTGTATCTGAGAGTGGAATGAAAACAGCTGAAGATATTCAAGTTTTAAAAGATAATGGAACTCATGCAGTATTAATTGGAGAAACGTTAATGCGTGCTAAAGATAAAAGAAAAATGTTGAAAGAATTATCAGGTGGGAATTTATGACAAAAATAAAAATATGTGGTTTGCGTAGAAATGAAGATATTGATTATGTTAATGAATATAAACCAGATTATATAGGTTTTGTTTTTGCTCATAGCAATAGACAAGTCACAAAAGAACAGGCTAGAGTTCTAAGAAAAAAATTAGATTCTTCAATCATACCAGTAGGTGTCTTTGTGAATGAAAAAATGGAGAATATTATTGACTTAGTACAAGAAAAGATTATTAATGTTGTTCAGCTACATGGTGATGAGACTGAAGAATATATTAAAGAACTTCGTACACATATACCTAAAACCAAGATTATAAAAGCAGTAAGAGTTTCAACGAATGAAGATATCATAGATTGTGAGAATACTTTAGCTGATTATCTTTTATTTGATTCTCGTTCATTAGATGCTTATGGTGGAACAGGTAAAGCGTTTGATTGGAGCTTAATAAAAGAGATTAAAAAGCCTTTCTTTTTAGCTGGTGGAATTAATAATGATAATATTGAAGAAGCAATAATGTCATTAGATCCATTTGTGATTGATATCAGCAGTGCTGTAGAAACTCAAGGTTATAAAGATAAAAATAAAATTAAAGAAATGATTATAAAAACAAGACAATTGGAGGAATAGAATATGACAAAAGGAAGATATGGTATTCATGGTGGACAATATATCCCGGAAATACTAATGAATGAAGTTATAAAATTAGAAGAAGCATATGAATTTTATAAAAATGATTCTAAATTTAATCAGGAGTTAAATACTTTATTAGCTGAATATGCAGGTAGACCATCATTACTCTATTTTGCTAAAAAGATGACTGAAGATTTAGGTGGCGCAAAAATTTATTTTAAGAGAGAAGACTTAAATCATACAGGTTCTCATAAAATTAATAATGTACTAGGTCAGGCATTACTTGCGAAAAAGATGGGAAAAACTAGAATTATTGCAGAAACAGGTGCAGGACAGCACGGTGTTGCTACGGCGACTGCTGCAGCACTTCTTGGTTTAGAATGTGAAATCTTTATGGGAAAAGAAGATACTATTCGTCAAGCTCTTAATGTATATCGTATGAAACTCTTAGGGGCAAAGGTAAATGCTGTAGAAACAGGTACTATGACTTTAAAAGATGCTGTCAATGAGTGTATGAGAGAATGGACAAAGCGAGTTGACGATACGTTTTATGTACTTGGTTCTGTCATGGGTCCTCATCCTTTTCCAATGATAGTAAGAGACTTTCAAAGTGTCATTAGTCGTGAAGCTAAAGCTCAGATTTTAGAAAAAGAAGGAAAGTTACCTGATGTTGTTATGGCTTGTGTTGGTGGTGGAAGTAATGCTATGGGCATGTTTTATGAATTTATCAATGATGAATCAGTAAAACTTATAGGTTGTGAAGCGGCTGGTTTAGGTATTCATACAAACAAAACAGCAGCCACTATTTCTACTGGAAGTGAAGGTGTTTTTCATGGTATGAAATCATATTTTTGTCAAGATGAATATGGTCAGATTGCACCAGTATACTCTATCTCTGCAGGATTAGATTATCCTGGTATTGGACCTGAACATGCTCATCTTTATGATACCAAAAGAGCGGAGTATGTTGCTATTACTGATGAGGAAGCAGTAGAGGCATTTGAATATATTGCTAAGACAGAAGGAATTATTGCAGCAATAGAAAGTTCACATGCTATTGCTCATGTGATGAAGATTGCTCCAACCATGAGAAAAGATCAAATGATTATTTGTTGTTTATCAGGTCGAGGAGATAAGGATGTAGCTGCTATTGCTAGATATAGAGGAGTGGATTTATATGAGTAGAATAAAAGAAGCATTTGAAAATAAAAAAGCATTTATAGGATTTTTAACAGCTGGTGATCCATCATTGGAGAAAACAGAAGAATTTATTATAGAAATGGAAAAAGCAGGAGCATCACTTATAGAAATTGGTATTCCTTTCTCTGATCCAATTGCTGAAGGACCTGTGATTCAGGATGCTAATGTGAGAGCTTTATCTGTGCAAGGAGGATGTACTACTGATGATGTTTTTAAGATGATAGAAAGAGTAAGAAAACATGTTAAAGTCCCTTTAGTATTCTTAACTTATTTAAATCCAGTGTTTAAATATGGATATGATACATTTTGTAAAAGATGTAAAGAAGTGGGAGTTGATGGTTTCATTATTCCAGATATGCCTTTTGAAGAAAAAAGCGAATTATTACCTATAGCAAAACAATATGATTTAGATTTAATAACTTTAGTTGCTCCAACAAGTAAAGATAGAATACAGATGATTACTAAAGAAGCAACAGGATATATTTATTTAGTATCCTCTATGGGGGTAACAGGAGTAAGAAATGAAATTTCAACTGAAATCGAAGAAATTGTTCAAAGCATTAGGGCAGTAAGTCATACACCAATTGCTGTAGGATTTGGTATTAGTACACCAGAACAGGCTAGTCAATACAGTCAAATGTCAGATGGTGTTATCGTAGGTAGTGCAATTGTTAAAATTATTGCTCAGTATGGTGATAATGCTGGAAAACATATTTATCAATATGTGAAATCTATGGTAGAAAGAATATAATTTTTAATGACAAATCATTGTAGTTAGCATATACTAACCAAGTCAGTTAGATATAACTAACTGAGGAAGGTGGTTTGTTATGAATAAAAGAAAAAAGAATATGATTTTTAATTGGGTAATGTTACTGTCACTTGTAGTTGTATTTTTATCAGGTGTATTAGTGAAAGTTATGCCTGGAATGTGGTTAGGTATTACACATGCATTATCAGGTGTTATTTTAGTTATTTGTGTTATGATTCATTGTGTAAGACATGGAATGTTTAGAAAATAGATAATCATCCTATATATAGGATGATTTTTTTATTATGTGAAAAAAGTAGAAATATTTGTGAATGAAATTCATTTTCTTTATAAGATTTTGTTTCTATGATACAATTACTAGTACGTTAGATATAGGAAAGGTGATTAAATTATGGCAAAGACATTAATGGAACAGGCAATAGATGGTCAACGTAAAGCTATAGAAACGCTTTATGAAGCCAACAAGAAAAAAGTTTACTATTTAGCATATACTTTATTATTAGATGAAAAGAAAGCTGAAAATGCTGCTATATGGGCTTTTAAAACAGTACTAGATGATCTTACAACATCTTCAATAAAAACAGAAAAAGAATTTACAGATTTAGTTATAAAAAAGATAGTCACATACTGTAAAAGAAATGTTTTACAACAAAATCAAAAAGCATTTCAAACTCCAAAAAATAAGAGTTTTATATTAACATTGGATAAAATATCAGCTAATAATCCTGAAGATTTTACTCATAAAATGTTAGAAACATTACCAGAGCTTCAACGTTTTATTTTTATATTACATAATGTTGGAAATTATGATGAAAAAGAATTAGGAATTTCATTTAAGTTTGATGCGAAAACAATAGATAATGCATTAGAACATGAAAGAAATACTATTAATAATCTTATAAATATATCTAAGCAAGCTATTTCTTATGAAGATATTATTGATGTATTAAATATTGAACAAAAGAATGTTCTTATTCCTAATAGAATGGATAGACAGATAAGTGGAACAATCACTGATATTGTTATTCCTATTGAAAACAAGAAGAAACAAAAAAGAACACGTGGAACTATTATAATAGTTGTTGTTTCATTATTGATTATTATAGGCTTATGTTCAACTGTTTATTTTACTTCTTCTAATGATGATGTTAATGATACATCTAGTGATATAGCTGATACTCATGAAGATACATCAAATACTACTGAAACATCATTAAAAGAAGATGCTATATATTATGCTGATATTGAAATCAAAGATTATGGAAAAATAACTGTTCAATTAGATCAAAAATCAGCACCAATAACTGTAGAGAACTTTGTCAATCTTGTAAATGACAATTTTTATGATGGATTAACATTTCATCGTATTATTGAGGGATTCATGATGCAAGGTGGTGATCCTAATGGTAATGGAACTGGTGGTTCAAATACAAATATTGTTGGAGAATTTAGTGATAATGGCTATGACAATAACTTGTCACATACAAGAGGGGCTATATCAATGGCTCGTTCTAATGATTATAATAGTGCTAGTTCTCAATTCTTCATTGTTCATGAAGATAGTACTTATTTAGATGGACAATATGCAGTTTTTGGGTATGTTACTGAGGGATTAGAGGTTGTTGATAAAGTTTGTGCAGAAGCTAAACCTATTGATAATAATGGCACTATTGAGACTGCTGAACAGCCAATCATTACATCTATTACAATGAGAGAAGAATAATTTTATAAGACATATTATCTTCATGATGATATGTTTTTCTTTTGTTGATTTTCCTTGTCTTTTTTACTAAACTGTACTTAGGGTGATGAGGATGACTAAGAAATATTTCTTTTTTGATATAGATGGTACTTTACTATCAGAAGTAGATAAAAAATTACCAGATAGCTGTAAAGAGACATTAAAGAAGTTAATAGACAAAGGACATTTTGTAGCAATTGCTACAAGTAGACCTTATTGTTTGACTTATGAAATAGCTAGAGAAATAGGAATATCTCATTATGTATGTGATGGCGGTGATGCTTTTGTTATTAATGATGAAATAATAGAGTTGTTACCATTGAATTTAAAAGATTGTTTATCTTTAGCAAAAGAATCAATAGATGCACATATTCCGATTGCTACTTCTATAGATACAACTAATAATCGTTATAGTCCTGATAGTCAATTTATTAATGAGTATCCTCATTTAATGCATGTATTTGATTTTGTGATTAAAGATAATTTTAATATTTTAGAAGCTAAAGCTATTCATAAAATGTGTATATTATGTAGTAAAGATAAAGAAAACTTATTGCCTTCATTAAATAAAGTGCCTCATTATCGTTTAGATGATCAATGTATATTAGTAGAAGCTGTTAATAAATATCAAGGTATATTAAATATGATGAAATATTTGAATGCGCCTGTAGAAGATATCGTTGTATTTGGTGATGGTATAAATGATTTAGATATGCTTACTCAAGCTCCGATATCAATAGCTATGGGTAATGCAAAAGATGAAGTGAAACATGCTGCAACTTATGTAACATCTTGTGCAAGTCAGGATGGTATAAAGAAAGCTTGTCAATATTTTGAATGGATTGATTAAGTGTCGAATGACACTTTTTTTTAAACATGTCATTTTTATTGCTTAAACTGTCTTATGTCACATGGTTGTAAGATAGATATGATATAATGACAATGGTGATGAAAGATGAAGATATTATTAGTTGAAGATGATTTACAATTACAAGAGAGTTTAAGTATGGCATTAAAACTAAAGAATCATACTGTTGATTGTTTAGAAACAATGAAGGATGCATTAGAGATTAATTATAATTTATATGATCTTGTTATATTGGATATTCAATTACCAGATGGTAATGGAATTGATATATGTCATTTTATTAGAAAGAAATATAATTTACCCATTGTCTTTTTAACTGCTCATAATCATGAGGATATGATTGTCGCAGGACTTAAAGCTGGGGCTGACGATTATATTACAAAACCGTTTTCATTAAATGTTCTCTATGCTCGTATAGAAGTCGCAACAAGAAGAATGAATAAGAAAGTTAAGATTGGAGAACTAGAAATAGATAGTGAAAATTATAAAGTTTATAAAAATAATCATCTCATACAACTTACAACAATAGAATATGAAATCTTATTTATGTTTATTAAGCATCGAGGACAAGTTCTTACAAGAGAACAATTATATGATTGTATAGAGAGAAATACAGGTAATGTTGTTGAAAACAATACTTTAACAGTATATATGAAAAGGATTAGAGATAAATTAGGAACATATCATAATCATTATTATATTGAAACTATTAGAGGGGTAGGTTATAGATTATATGGAAACGAATAAAAAAAATAAACAATTAAAACTAGTTTTTCTTATATTAACACTGACAATAGTTCTATGTTTTTATGTTCTTTATACAACTTTTATTGAAGCTTATAATCATTCAGTATCTTCATTCTTATATGATATTTCGGAGGTGTATCCAGAAGTTACAATTTCTCAAAAATTATTTATGGACAATTTTAGTTATGAATTTTCTTGGCAGTTATACTTGTTGATTATATTATTAGTTGTATGTTTGATTTTCTTATATTATTATATTTCTCGTTTTTATAAAGCATATAGTAAAGATATTCAACATATTATTGAGGAAATTGATCATGATGAGTTTACCCCTTCTACTTTAGAAGGAGAATTATCATTATTAGAAGAAAAAATATATTATTATAAAAAAAGGAATGATAAATTAATTGAAAAAAGTATAAAAGAAAAGAAACAATTAAGTGATTATATAGAAAACATAGCTCATCAAATTAAAACGCCAATCACAACTCTTCGTTTGAATGAAGAAATGGCATTACTATCAAAGAATTCTGCTTTATTAGAAAAAAATAAGAGTGCTTTTGAAAGATTGGAGAGTTTATTTGATAACTTTATGAAGTTATCAAGAATAGAGAATGATACTATTCATTTTGAATTAGAAGTTGGTAGTATGACTGAATTATTAGATGAAGTTTATGAACAGGTATTACCAATATTAAAAGAAACAAGAGTTAATATAGAAAGCTGTGATACAGAGTTTTATTATGATAATCAATGGCTATGTGAAGCTCTTTATAATATTATTAAGAATTGTGTTGAAGCAGGGGCATCTTTAATAGAAATGAAAGCTTTTTATAATAATGAAATGAATCATATTCTAATTAAGGATAATGGTGAAGGAATAAATGAAGAAGATTTGCCATATATATTTGATCGTTTCTATCGTTCAAGAAAAAATAAAAAACAAGGAGCTGGTATAGGATTAGCGTTATCCAAAGAAATAGTAGAGAAACATCATGGATTTATAAGTGCTTATAATGATAATGGAGCTGTATTTGATTTATCTTTTCCATTATTGGATATTAAAGAGAAGGTGATTTAAATGAAGGCAGTTGTTGTAAATAATGTTACTAAATTTTATGGTTATGGTTTTAATCGTGTGAAAGCTTTAAATCATATATCTATAGATATTGAAGAAGGAACAATAGTTGCGATTACTGGAACTAGCGGTTCAGGTAAATCGACCTTATTACATGTAATAGGTGGATTAGAAAGTCCTGATGCAGGAGAAGTCTATATTGAAAATAAGAATATTTATAAATTATCTCAAGAACAGTTAACGGTTCTTAGAAGAAGACGCATAGGTTTTATTTTTCAGTTTTATAATTTAGTTCCTACTATTAATGTCTATGAGAATATTGTTTTACCAATTCATCTAGATGGTCAGGATGAAGATAAAGAATATATAGAAGAATTATTAGAAATGTTGAATTTAGAAGATAAGAAATATAATTATATTGATGAATTATCTGGAGGACAACAACAGCGTGTTGCAATAGCTCGTGCATTAGCTTCAAAACCAGAGATTATTTTAGCTGATGAACCAACAGGAAATCTTGATTCAGTGAATTCTCAGGAAGTTTTAGATGTATTAAGGAAATCACAAAGAAAATATAATCAGACTATCATATTGGTGACTCATGATGCTAGAATTGCATCATATGCTGATCGTATTATAAGAATAGAAGATGGTCAAATTGTAGGTGAGCATTATGAAAAATAATGTTTCATTAAAACTTGCATTAGCTTCTATGAAGAAAGATAAAAAGAATTATATCATTTCTTTTATTATGATGATTATTGCGTTTACTTTTACTATCGCTTTTTCTACTTTCTTATCTACTCAAGAAAAAGTAGATAGATATCAAAGAGAAAAAGATTATGGGGATTGGGTTGTATGTTATGAAGGATTGAATGATTATTCAAAAGAGTTTTTTAAATCAAGTCAACTGGTTGATAAGATTACTAATCTAGAAGTTATTGGAGTGCTAGATAATAATAATTATATAGCTAATTATAATGAAGATTATTTTGAGATTGCACATATTACTTTATTAGAAGGATGTCTTCCTAAAAATGATGATGAAGTTCTTGTTATTCAACATTCTGGATATCATCTTGATGATATGATTGAAATAACAATTCAAACATCTATGAATCAGACTAAACAATATAAGGTTGTAGGTATCATCAATGAGTATAATGAAAAATGGGATACCCCATCAGTAGATTATTTTACAATTGATAATCCTTCATATCAGACATATTCATATATGACTTCTGATGAATCAGTAGATTCTTTCGTAGGGTTTGATGATGGCTGTATTTATAATTTTTCATTGATAGCGAGATCAATTAACTATGAATCAGATAATCAGTATGATTATAAAAATTTTCAATTAGATATAGGCAATCAATCTACGACAACTATTTTGAATATATTTGTAGTGATTGTTGGTGGTGGTTTATTTATTGCGATATTCTTTAATGTGAATCAAAGAGAGAAGACATTATTTCTTTTAAGATGTATTGGAATGTCTAAGAAAGATATGAGAAGATATATTTTTTATGAAATGATTGTATTAGTTCTTATTTCTATGGTTATTGCAATACCATTAGGCTTATTACTAGCTTTATTTATATGTTATCTTTATTTTCTTTATTCTGGAGTCTTTATTTTCTTGAGTTCTTTAATGAATTCTATTCCTTATCTTTTGGTCATTATTTTGTTTGTGATAGGATGTACTTATTTTTCTTTACTTCCTATTTCTATTCATAGTTTAGATAGTTTAATTCATAAGAAAACACGTACAAAATTAAAGAAATATAATAAAGCCAAAAGAATGAGTATATTCCGCTTATCTGATAGAATAACTACAAGACATTTATCAGATATATTTCTTATTTCGGCTTTGATTTACACTCAGATATTTTGTATTATTCATATTCAAAGCTTAAAAGATAATCTAAATGAAGTATCAAATAATCAGATATCTTATCAATATATTTATAGTTTTCAAGATGATGAATTATATAATAATTTAAAAGGTTCTTTGAATAATTATGATGTTTATAAATATGTGGAATGTGACGAAGAAAGAGATGAATACAGATATAGATTAACTATTTTTTCGCTTGAAGGATTAGAAGATAGATTAATAGATGGTAGATTACCTGAGAATAAAAATGAATGTTTAGGCTTTTATTATGGTGAGTCAAATCAATATATAATAGGTACAAAGGTCAAGACATCTAATTGGTATTATGATGATGAAAAACAAGAGGATATATATCAGTCAATGGGAGAATTTACAGTTGTAGGAACGGTAGATTTATCAGATAGATATGAATTTAGTGAAGAAAACTATTTGTATGTTTATTTGCCTAATAGTTATAGTGGTATTGTAGTATTAGATGAAGTCTTTGCTGAAAGTGAGTGGCATTATAAAACTTATATAGAAACAAATAAAAATGTATTTTTTGATTTATATAATAAATATGATGAGAATAAGGTTGTTCAAACAGGAGAATGGAGTTATAGGATAAACCCTGGTTTATATACTTCTATTACTAAAAATTCGGAGAATGTGAATGGTTATGTTATTAATGAATTGTTTGTATATATACCAATGTTAGCTATCTGTATTGTATTTATGATATTTATTATGAGACTATTAATAGAGAAAATGAATAAAGATATTAAGTTAATTAGATGTTTAGGAATGACTTTTAAACAAACGATAAAGATGTATATATATTTAATTTTTGAGATTGTTATTATTACATTGTGTTATTCTTATTTATATTTAAATCTATATTATGAAGAAGTTATGATTCAAGCTCTTTACATTGAGATTAATGTCATTGGTTTTAATATTCTATTATTTGCATTATTTGCATATTTGAGGACATCTAAAGAATTGTCTTTTTATCCTACTGATGTTGAAAGATTTTATTAGAAAAGGAAGAATATGATATTTGTCATATTCTTTTTTTTTGAAAATATTGGCAAATTTATAAGATAATTGTTTATAATATAGAAGATGTTGATAGGTGATATTTATGAATAAAAAAGATGTAGAATTATTTTTTGATCATTGTGCATCGTGGTGGGATGATGATATGGTTAGAAACGATGAGATTATTAATAAAATATGAGATAATTCTAAAGTTAAAGAAAATACTTCAGTGTTAGA
>JAXJVS010000023.1:0-17732 GCA_036308445.1 Bacilli bacterium
GGGAGGAGTAAAGATAATACTATGAAAAAGATTATTATATGTTTATGTTTAATATTGTTATTTGGATGTTCAAATAAAGAAAAAAACATGCAGAGATTAAGAGATTATTTAGTTAATGATGTTCAGGTAGGATTGTCTTTAGAGTCTAGTCAAACAAATTCTCGATCTGCATTTAAAACGTTATATATTCATTTTGATAAATATGATAAAAAAGTATTATCTATTTATATGGAAAATAAAGAAACTATTTATAAGATAGAATATATAGATAAAGATATAAGCCAATTAGTATATCGTATAGATTATCCTAATAAGATAGATAATACAGAAGAAGAAAATATTAAAGCTGTAAAGAAAAGTTTAGATTTTGAACTAGATAATATAGAGATAACAATTGACGAGTTAATAACATTTTCTTTATATTGTTATGAAAATGGTGGGATTTATCCATAAATTAGAGATGTCGGTAAGGCATCTCTTTTTTGTTATATTTGATATATGAAGTTTAAATGATTCTTACAATTATGTGTTAGTAACTTTAATAAATCTATTATTCATATTTATCACCATTATCCATTATATCGAATAAAGGTATAATTCCAAAATTCTATGACAATAATAAAAATACTAAAAAATTCTTTTTTAAATATGTGAAATTTGTTGAAAAATAGGTACGTTTCTATTTATAATATTATATATTATTTACAAATGAGGGGGATATTATGGGGCAATTTTTACCTACAACTTATGAGGAAATGATAGATAGAGGTTGGGAACAGCCTGATTTTATATATGTAAGCGGTGATGCTTATGTAGATCATCCTTCTTTTGGTGCTGCTATTATTACTAGAACTTTAGAAAGTAGAGGTTTTAAAGTTTGTTTTTTAGCACAACCAAATTGGAAGACTACTGATGATTTTAAAAGATTTGGAAAACCTAGATTAGGATTTTTGGTTTCTAGTGGCAATATTGATTCAATGGTTAATCATTATAGTGTTGCTAGAAAGAGAAGAAAAACAGATAGTTATTCAAATAATGGTGAAGCTGGACATAGACCAGATAGAGCTGTTATTGTATATAGTCAAAAAATTAGAGAAGCTTATAAAGATACAACTATTTTAATTGGTGGTATTGAAGCAAGTTTAAGAAGATTATCTCATTATGATTATTGGGATAATAAAGTGAGAAAATCTATTTTGATTGATTCTGGTGCTGATTTATTGATGTATGGAATGGGTGAAAATAGTGTTGTTGAAATTGCAGAAGCTTTAGATAGTGGATTAGATGTACAGTATCTTACTTATTTAGATGGTACTGTGTATAAAACAAAAGATTTAGATGTTGTTGGTGAACATATTATGTTACCAAGTTATGAAAAGATTAGTAAAGATAAAGAATTATATGCGAAATCTTTTGGGATTCAATATCATAATACTGATCATTATAATGCGAAAACATTGGTAGAACCTTGTGGTAATTTTTATGTAGTACAAAATAGACCAAATAGACCATTAACACAAATAGAATTTGATGATACATATGCATTACCTTATCAAAGAACATTCCATCCTATGTATGATTATATACCTGCGATTGCCGAAGTTAAGTTTTCATTGATTAGTAATAGAGGCTGTTTTGGTGCCTGTAATTTCTGTGCGTTGAATTTCCATCAAGGAAGAATTATTCAAACAAGATCTCATGATTCATTAATAGAAGAAGCAAAAACAATTATTCAGGATAAAGAATTTAAAGGATATATTCATGATGTGGGAGGACCTACTGCTAACTTTAGACAGCCTGCCTGTGATAAGCAATTAAAACATGGTGCATGCCCTACAAAACAATGTTTATGGCCTCAGCCATGTAAGAATATGAAAGTAGATCATAGTGATTATACAGAATTATTAAAAAAATTAAGATCATTAGATGGAGTAAAGAAAGTCTTTGTACGTTCAGGTATTAGATATGATTATTTAATGTATGATAAAGATGAAACTTTCTTTAAAGAATTAGTAGAAAATCATATTAGTGGGCAGTTAAAAGTTGCTCCTGAGCATATAAGTGATTCAGTATTAGATAAAATGGGTAAACCAAGAAGACAATTATATGAAAAATTTGTGGATAAATATGAATTGATGAATAAGCAGGCTGGTAAAAATCAATATTTAGTACCTTATTTAATGTCTTCTCATCCAGGAAGTGATTTAAATAGTGCTATAGAATTAGCTGAATATTTAAGAGATATTCATCATCAGCCTCAGCAAGTACAAGATTTTTATCCTACACCTGGAACATTATCTACTGCGATGTATTATACTGAATTAGATCCGCGAGATTTAACACCAGTTTATGTTGCGAAAAAAGCTAAAGATAAAGCTATGCAAAGAGCTTTAATGCAATACAAAAATCCTAAGAATTTTGATTTAGTTTTAGAAGCTTTAGTTACTGCTAAAAGAACTGATTTGATAGGTACTGGACCTAAATGTTTAATTAGACCTAAAGGAGGTCGTAGAAAATGAAACATACTCTGTCTTATACTTCATGTATGCATACACATGTTAGATATTATATATATGAACCTAAGGTTGTTTTAAGAGTTAAAGGTGTTATCCAGATCCATCATGGGTTGTGTGAACATGCTGATCGTTATGAACATTTTGCACAATTTTTACAGAATCGTGGTTTTGTAGTTGTTGTGAGTGATTTTGTTGGTCATGGTCAATCACTTATTGATTTTGAACAAGGTTATTTTGGGATGAATAGGGGTAGTGATTGTATTGTTAGAGATATGTATCATCTTTTTGATGTTATTAGAGCTCGTTATGAAGAAGCGCCTTATTTTTTACTAGGAGTAGATTTAGGTGCTTTAATGATTAGAAAATTCATTAGTATTTATGGTGATTATGTTCAAGGAGTGTTGTTACTTGGCACTTCTGGAGAAATGAAGTGGAGTAAAATGAAAAAACTATCTATTAAAGGAATGAAGATGCTTAAAGGACCAATGTATCGTTCTAAATACTTTTTTAGACATTTTCATGCTAAGAATAATCGTAAGTTTTCTAATCCTAAAAATGCAGTAGCATGGTTAACAAAAGATAAAAAACAAATTAAAGCTTATTTAGATGATCCAATGACACATTTTGTGTATACTTTACAAGGATATGAAGATATATTGACGACTATGCAACAGGTTAATAGTCAAGAGTTTATAGATAAGATTCCAACATATTTATCTATATATATAGCTACTGGTGAAGATGATACAATGATAGAAGATAGTGATAAACTATATGAAAAATATAAAAAACATGGAATTAGTGATTTAACATATAAGAAATTCGAAAATTGTCGACATGCTTTATTGTTTGAAGCAGAGCGTAGAGATGTCTATTTAAATATTATAGATTGGTTAAATGAACGTACGTATTTATAGTGTACACTTATAGTTGGTTGACAAATAACTACTATAAGGGTATAAATAAGGCGTTAGCAATTTTTTATAAAGATGACTTAGCTTTATGCTAGGTCTTTGTTTTTATAAAGGAAAAAAAGGAGAGAAGTTTATGGCAAATAAAGATATGGATCAATTAATTGCTCATGCTAAAAATTCAGGATTTGTATATCAAGGTTCTGAGATTTATGATGGGCTTGCAAACACTTGGGATTATGGACATCTAGGTGTAGAAATGAAAAATAATATTAAACAATTATGGTGGAAAAGATTTATTCAACAATCACCTTATAATGTTGGTTTGGATTCAGCAATTTTTATGAATCCTAGAGTATGGGAAGCAAGTGGACATGTTGGTGGATTTAGTGATCCATTAATTGACTGTAAACATTGTAAAACGAGACATCGTGCAGATAAGTTGATTGAAGACTATGATCCAAATATTCATAGTGATGGTTGGGAACCTGAAAAAATGATGCAATTTATTAGAGAACATCATATTTCTTGTCCTGATTGTGGTAGTGAAGATTTTACTGATATTAGAGAATTTGAATTAATGTTTAAAACTTATATGGGTGTAGTTAAAGATGCTAAAAATGTAGTATATTTAAGACCAGAAACTGCACAAGGTATATTTGTAAACTTTAAAAATATTCAAAGAACTTCTAGAAAGAAAGTACCATTTGGAATTGGACAAATTGGTAAATCTTTTAGAAATGAAATTACTCCAGGTAACTTTATTTTTAGAACGAGAGAATTTGAACAAATGGAATTAGAATTCTTCTGTAAACCGGATACAGATTTAGAATGGTTCGATTATTGGAAAAATCAATGTATGCAATTCTTATATGATTTAGGAATAAATAAAGAAAACTTAAAGTTCAGAGATCATGAAAAAGAAGAATTATCTTTCTATTCAAAAGCAACATCTGATATTGAATACAAATATCCATTTGGATGGGGAGAATTATGGGGAATTGCTGATAGAACTGATTATGATTTATCTAGACATCAAGAATTCTCTAAAAAGAATTTAGAATACTTAGATCCTGAAACAAACAAAAAATATCTTCCTTATGTTATTGAACCATCAGTAGGAGCTGATCGTTTATTCTTAGCTGTATTAAATGATGCTTATGAGGAAGAAGAATTAGAAAATAATGACAAGAGAATTGTTATGAAACTTCATCCAGCAGTTGCTCCAATTAAAGTTGCAGTACTTCCTTTAACTAAGAAACAAAAAGATAAAGCTGAAGAAGTATTTGCTGCACTTGCAGGAGATTTTAACTGTGAATTTGATATGGCAGGTCAAATTGGAAAACGTTATAGAAGACAGGATGCTATTGGTACTCCATTATGTGTAACTATTGACTTTAATACTATGGAAGATAATGCAGTTACAGTTAGAGATAGAGATACAATGGAACAAGTACGTTTACCAATTAGTGAATTAAAAGCTTATATCGCAGAAAAAATTAAATTTTAAAAGAGGTGAATAATTGTGGAGAGATTATCTCAAGATAAAATCAATGAGATAAGAGGTAGTGTTGATATTGTAGATGTTATTGGTCAATATTTACCACTAACAAAGCAGGGTAGAAATTATAAAGCTATTTGTCCTTTCCACAATGATACAAGACCCTCATTATCCATTTCACCAGATAAACAAATTTATAAATGCTTTGTTTGTGATAGTGGTGGTAATGTATTTACATTTCTTCAAAACCATTTAAAGATATCTTACATTGAAGCAGTTAAAAAAGTTGCTGAAATAGGTCGAATAGATTTAAGTGAATATCATTTAGAAACAAAAGCGACACCAATAAAAAAAGAATATGTCGATTTATATTCAATGAATGAAGAAGCATGTAAGATTTATAGTTATTATTTAAATACGAAGTTGGGTTTAGAAGCAAAAGCATATTTAAATCAAAGACATTTTAATGATGAATTAATTGAACAGTTTTCTATTGGTTATGCACCAATAGAAACTGTGTTATATCAATCTTTTAAACAAAAGGGTTATAATGAGATAGCGATGGTTAATTCTGGATTAATCATTGAATCTAGAAATCATTATGATCGATTTAATGATCGTATCATGTTTCCTTTACATGATAGCGAAGGTAGAATAGTAGGTTTTTCTGGTAGAATTTATAAAATGACACAAACTGATAGTAAATATATGAATTCACCAGAATCAGATATTTTTATTAAAGGAAAAACACTTTATAATTATCATCGCTGTAAAGAGGCAGTCAGAAAAGAAGGATTTGTTTACCTTCTTGAAGGTTTTATGGACGTTATAGCGATGTATAAAGCTGGTATTGATAATGCTGTAGCAATTATGGGTACGTCGCTGACAAAAGAGCATATTCAGCTTTTGAGAAGATTAACGAATACTATCCATATTTGTTTGGATGGTGATAGAGCAGGACAAGTTGCAGCCAGCAAAGCTGCAGCAGCTTTGCTAGAGGCAAATATGAATGTAAAGATTATATTGCTTCCAGATAATCATGATCCCGATGAAATTTATGAGGAACATGGTAAATTAGGTTTGATTGAATTATTAAAGAAAACTTTATCACCAATTGAATTTCAGATGGATTTTGAATATCGCCATATCGATACAGAAAATTACGAAGATAGAAAGAAATTTCTTGAAAATATGTGTCAGCTGATTAATAAGATTCAAGATGATCTTGACAAAGATTATTATATCCAGAGATTGTCAAAATTATCAGGATTTTCATCGACAATTATAGAACAAAAACTTGCAGGTATTAAACAGGTTGAAATTCCTGTTTATAGAGAAGTTAAGCAAGTGAAACGTATGATTGATAAGTATCATAAAGCAGAACGTGATTTATTATTTTATATGCTGCATAGTAAAGAAGTGGCAAAGAAGTATGAAGCAAAAGTTGGCTTTATGTATGATGATAGATATAGAGTAATAGCTTCTTATATTGTTGATTATTATCGTACTCATGATAAGTTAGTTATTGCAGATTTTATTAATCGTTTTGAAAAGAATGAATTGATTCAGGCGGTTATTGATATTGTTTCATTATCATTGCCTTTGCCTTATGATGAAAAGGCAGTTAATGATTATATGAAGATGATTAGTTTAAATGCTAAAAAAATGAAAAAAGAACAATTGTTAGAACAGTTCAATTATGTCTTAGATCCTTACAAGAAATCAGAAATCTTAAAGGAAATAGTTGATTTAGAAAAGGAGTAGTTATGAAGGAAACAAAGAAAAAAGCAGCACCAGTAACATTGGAAGATATTAAACAGTTAGTTTTAGATAAAGCAAAAGCTTCAGAAAATATTTTATCTCAAGATGAAGTAGATGATTTTATGTCAAAATATGACTTAAATGATGAAGCTATGGAAGATTTATTACAGTTTATTAATGAAAGCGATATCGTTATTGAAGATGGCTTAGATGCCTTAGAAATTGATGATGAATTCTTAGCTACTGGTGGAGATGATTTAGGAGATTTAGGAGATCTAGATGATTTAGATGCACTATCAGTTGATTTAGATGAAGAGACTCCTGATTTAGATTTTGTTGGTGATTTTGACATGATGACTAGCGATACTATGAGCATGTATTCTGATGATGATGAAGATGATGCAAATCAGTTAGGAAGTAATGTTAAAATTAATGATCCAGTTAAGATGTATTTAAAAGAAATTGGACGTGTAGAATTATTAAATCATGAAGAAGAAATTGATTTAGCAAAACGTATCTTAGAAGGCGAGGAAGAAGCTAAAAAACGTTTAGCAGCAGCAAACTTACGTTTAGTTGTTTCTATTGCTAAGAGATATGTAGGTAGAGGTATGTTATTCTTGGATTTAATTCAAGAAGGTAATATGGGGTTAATTAAAGCTGTAGAAAAGTTTGATTATACTAAGGGATTTAAATTCTCTACTTATGCTACTTGGTGGATTAGACAGGCTATTACTCGTGCTATTGCTGATCAGGCACGTACAATTCGTATTCCAGTACATATGGTTGAAACAATCAATAAATTAACGAGAATCCAAAGACAATTAATTCAAGAATTAGGTAGAGAACCTAGTGCTGAGGAGATTGCTGAAAAAATGGATGGTATGACACCAGAAAAAGTAAGAGAAATTCAAAAGATTTCATTAGAGCCAGTATCTTTAGAAACACCAATTGGGGAAGAAGATGATTCTCATTTAGGAGATTTTATTGAAGATGAAGGAGCTATGTCACCAGATGATTATGCTGCTAATGAGTTATTAAAAGATGAGTTGAATGAAGTTTTATTAGAATTAACAGATCGTGAAGAAAAAGTATTACGTTTAAGATTTGGATTAGATGATGGTCGTACAAGAACATTAGAAGAAGTAGGAAAAGAATTTAGTGTTACACGTGAACGTATTAGACAGATTGAAGCTAAAGCTTTAAGAAAATTGAAACATCCATCTCGTTCAAAACGTTTAAAGGATTTCTTGGATCGTTAAGATGAAGTTATCAAAGAGATTAGATGCAATTTCAAAATTAGTAGAAAAATATAAACATGGGGAAGTTTTAGCGGACATTGGTAGTGATCATGGTTATTTACCTTGTGATCTTGTGTCTAGGGGAGTAATCGAAAAAGCTTATGCTTGTGATATTGCAGAAGGTCCATTAAATGCTTCTATCGAAAATATACAAATTAATCAATTAGAAAATAAAGTCATACCACTTCTTGGAAGTGGTATGAATCCTATTATAGGAAAAAAAGTGGACATGATTTCTATTGCAGGTATGGGTGGCATATTAATGGTAGAAATCTTAAATGAATATAGAGATCTGTTAAAGAATTATAGATTTGTTTTACAGGCTAATGTTGGAATTGAGATATTAAGAGAATATTTAGATAAAAATCATTTAAAGATTATAGATGAAGGTATTGTCGAAGATGCACATCATATTTATGAAATTATTGTTTGTGAATATGATGAAAGTACCAGTTATACTAAAGAAGACTATTATTTTGGTCCAATATTAAGAAAGAATAAAAATGATTTATTTTATAAGAAATGGCAAAGAATGCTAGAACAGCAGAAAAAGATATTATCTTCGTTAAGTATTAATCATCCTAAATATAAAGAAGTATTAGCATTAATAGAAATGATTGAAGGTGAACTTAGTGTTAGTTAAAGATATTATTGAAATTATGGAAAAACATTATCCTTTAAACCAACAAGAAGAATGGGATAAATGTGGTTTACAGATTGGAAATAGAGAAAATGAAGTTCATAAAATGATGATAGCTTTAAATGTAGATACAGAATCTATTCAAGAAGCAATTGATAATGGCTGTGATATGTTAATTAGTCATCATCCTTTTCTTCTAGATAAAATCGAAAATATCGATAAAGATCATTTTATGGGTGAATGTATATATAAAGCTATTCTCAATGATTTAGCTGTTTATAGTGCGCATACAAATTTGGATAAGTTGTCTATGAATCATTGGTTAATAAAGGAATTAGATGTAACTGATATAAAAGATGGTGATGCTAGTGGAATCACTAAAGTAGCTAAATTAAATAAATCCATGAAAAAAGAAGATTTTATTCAATATGTAAAAAAAGTATATAACTTAAAACAATTAAAATATGCTGGTCATAGTGATGTCATTAGTACTGTTGGTATTTGTGGCGGTAGTGGAGCAGATTTGTTACCTGAATTTTATGGTAAGGTAGATGCTTACATAACTGGTGACACTAAGTATAGACATGCTAAAAATGCTTTTGATAATGATATTTTATTAGTTGATATAGGACACCATGCAGAAAGAATCATGGTTCCTAAATTAAAAGAGTTATTAGGAAAAGAATTAGCTATTGAAATTATTGAAGGAAGCTGTAGGGATTATTATACTTATGAATAAAGTCGTTTTAACAACAATGTGCTATCTAAGGAAAGATAATCAAACATTATTACTTCATCGTATTAAGAAAGAAAATGATATTAATGAAGGGAAATGGATAGGTGTAGGTGGAAAAGTAGAAATTGGAGAAAGTATTCATGAATGTATGAGAAGAGAAATTTATGAAGAAACTGGATTAGAAGCTAACTCTTTACATTTACATGGATTTGTTATGTTTCCTGGTCTTTATTATGGCAATGACGAAGGAATGTTTGTGTTTTCTTGTGATGATTTTAGTGGTGAAATGAAAGATTGTGATGAAGGAATATTACAATGGATAGATAATGATAAAATATCAACTTTACCTATGTGGGAAGGTGATTATCATTTATTTGATTGGTTAAATGATTCTTTGTTTCATAGTGCTAAAATTGTATATAAAAATGATAAGTTAATTGAGTATAAGGAAGATATTTGATATCTTCTTTTTTTTAACATATTTCTTGTTTTTTGTGTGAAAATATGTAGAAATTATGAACATCCTTTGATAGAATATATGAGGTAGTTATTTTGAAGGGAGAAAATCATGTTAAAGAAATTAGGAAGGATTTTTATTGCAATTGTTATGTGTTTGTCAATTGTCTCATTAAATGTCAATGATACTGAAGCAGCTACTTCACAACAAGATAAAATTGTTTCAATTGCAATGAAAGAGAAAGGAAGTAAGTATAAAAAGAAATATGGCGCTTCACCTTGGTGTACATCATTTATAAGTTGGGCTGCAAGAAGTGCTAACATTTCAACAAGTATTATTCCCAAAACATCTTCTTCAACTACGATGTATAAACAGTTATTGAAGAATGGGGGAAAAATAGTAAAAACTCCAAAAAAAGGGGATATTGTATTCTATAAGAAAAGTGCAAAATCTTCTACAATGATTCATGCAGCGATTATGACTAGTTCAACTATGTCAATACATGGGAATTATTCAAAAAAAGTAAGTTATATAAAAGCAACGAATTATTATTATTCTAAGAGTAGAAAAATACCAAAGAATAGAATTGTTTATGTAAGACCAAATTATCTTACTAAACCATCTACTCCTACAATAACAAGTGTTTCAGTAACTGCAGTTGGTAAAACAACAGTTAAATTTAATAAGGTTAAAAATGCAAGCTCTTATACTTTATATTTAAAAGATACTACAGGTAAAACTATTTATACTAAATCTATTAGTTCAAAATATACTACTACAACTTTTAATTTTAGTAGTAATAAGCCATATGGTATTTATACAGTAAGCTTAAGAGCAAACAATAGTGTTGGTAGTTCTTCATTAAGTAAGACAATGAATGTATATTATAACGGTCCTACTCAAAATTTAGGTGAACAATTTAATGCATCATTGAAATCAATGAGTAATAGATACTTATCATATCAAAATAGTGTATTAGAAATGTTAGATGAATCATATCAATACGAATTTGTAAAAGAAAGTAGTAATACATATATAATTAAATTAGTAGGAGAAGAAAAATATTTTGTATTAAATAATGAATTACAGATAACTGAAAATAAGAATGAAGCTACTATTTTTTATATTTTCTTAGCTACTGATAAAACAAATTATGTAATACGAAAAAAAGGAGTAACATCAGTATTAACTGAAAAAGATAACAAAGTTGTTTCATCAAAATATTCTACTGAACATTTAGATACACAGAAATGGATAATAGAAAAACATGGTTTAGATTAAACCATGTTTTTTCATTGAATTATAAATGCCGTCTTCTGCAATATCATCAGTAATTTCATTAGCAATAGCTTTTAACCCTTCTTTAGCATTACCAACTGCAATACCATATTGGCAGTATTCTAACATGTCAGCATCATTCATACCATCACCAAAAGCATAAGTATTTTCTTTTGGAATACCTAAATGATTAATTAATGATTCGATAGCAGAAGCTTTATTAACACCAGGAACTGATAATTCACCACTATCATCACCAAACATTGGTACAGTACAGTGAATAACATTGAATTCATCTTTAAATTCATTATAGATTTTTTCGAAAGGAAATCCTTCTTTTTCAAGAAAACATATTTTATTGACATCATCTCTATGTAAATCATATCCTTGTTTTAAAGAAGGAATAAAATGGCTTGGAGCTTCTTCTTTCTTTTTTCTAGCTTCTGGATCATTTTCTAAATCACCATAAGAAATAAATTCTAGTCGAGGTACCAAGTTTTTACTTGCGTACAAACCACCATTACTCTCAATATAATAATCAAAACCATGCTCTTCAAAAAAATCTACAACGTGATTAATAGCATCTTTCCCTACTTTTTTATGATACAACATGTCATTACCAATCTCTACAAAACCACCGCCAGCACCAATAATACCATCAAATCCTACTTCCATAATATGTGAATATATTTCAGCTTTACTTCTTCCTGTACATAAGAAACATAAATTCCCATTTTCTCTTGTTTTTCTAACTGCTTCTACTGTTGAATCAGGAATGTATTCTCTAGCAGGTCTAACATCTACTAAAGTACCATCTACATCAAAAAATACAATTTTTTTATTCATAGTTATCCTCCCTTATAGAATTATTATATATGAATGCAAAGAAAATAAAAATATTTTTTAAAATTTGATTTATATCTTTTTGTTTTTTTATTTAGATGTATAATAAGTTAGAAGGTGAAAAGTGTGAAAATAAAATTTGTTATTAATCGAAGAATACAAAGAAATTGTGGGTATTGCTTATGATAAAAACAAATAACATAGTCATATTCTAAAATTGTTTAGATTAATAGTAAATTAAAGTTTTGATCACTTGTTTGTGTCCGGCCGACAAAGGCGGATGGAAATGGAGGAAAAAATGAAAGGGAAAAATGTAGAATTAACTGAAGGGAATATATGGAAATCAATTTTTTTATTTTCAATTCCATTATTAATAGGTAATTTATTCCAACAACTATATAATGCAGTAGATTCATATGTAGTTGGAAATTATGTAGGAAAAGCAGCATTAGCTGCAGTTGGAGCTAGTACACCCATTATTAATATGCTAATAGGTTTCTTTATGGGAATCTCGACTGGAGCAGGGGTTATTATTGCACAGTATTGGGGTGCTAATGATATAAAAAGAATGAAACAGGCTGTTCATTCAAGTGCTGCTTTAACGATTGTTATGTCTATTTTAATAACAGCTATAGGATTATTAGGTACAAATACATTATTAAATGCAATAGGAGTACCTGAAGATGTATTTACTCAATCTTCTCAATATTTAGCAATTTATTTCGCAGGAATTACATTTACTTTGATATATAATATGGGATCAGGAATACTAAGAGCAGTCGGTGATTCAAAAAGACCTCTATACTTTCTTATTATAGCGAGTTTAATTAATATTTTTTTAGATTTTTTATTTGTAAAAGGATTAGGTTTAGGAGTAGTAGGTGCAGGACTAGCTACATTGATAGCTCAAGGAATTAGTGCTTTACTTGTTTGTTGTGTTTTATTAAAAACAAATGATAATTATAAATTGATTATTAAAGATATTTGTTTTCATAAAGAAATACTTTCAAGAATTATTAAAATAGGATTACCAACAGGTTTACAACAAAGTATTGTTTCATTATCTAATGTTATAGTTCAATCCTATGTTAATGCATATGGATCATCAGTTATTGCTGGATATTCGGTAACTGTAAAAATAGATGGTTTTGTAAATTTACCATTACAGGCATTTAGTATGGCAATAACAACCTTTGTAGGTCAAAATATTGGTGCAAAGAAATATGATAGAGTAAAAAAAGGAGCTAATGTTACTATGGTTATGGCTCTTACAACAATTGCAGTATTTTCTATATTAATGTTTTTCTTTGGTGAACAGTTTATTGCATTGTTTAATCAAGAAAAAGAAGTCATTGAAGCTGGTAGATTAATGCAGATGATATTTATACCTTTCTATATTTTATTACCTATTAATCAAGTTATTGCAGGTGTACTTCGAGGAGCAGGTAAATCAGCTATACCAATGTATATTATGATATTTTCATTTGTTATTTTAAGGCAAATATATTTATTTATTGTTACTAAGTTTACTGAAAGTGTGGGATTTATATTCTTTGGGTGGCCAGTGACTTGGATAATATGTAGTTTAATATTTGTGATTTATTATTATAAAGTGAATTGGATAAAAGAAATATAGAAAAGAAGAAAAATTCTTTTCTTTTTCTTAATATCGAAGTATAATCAAATCGTTTTGAGGGGGAATATTATGTTTAAAATAGGATTGAGAACATTAAAGACAGGATTAGTAGTCGCTTTATCAGTTATTCTATCAGCTATCTTAAAATTAGAATATCCATTCTTTGTTGTTATGACAGCTATTATTTCTATGGATAAGACTATGGTTAATTCATTAAAGATGGGGAGAAATCGTGTTTTTGGTACTTTTCTAGGAGCATGTATAGGAATTGGATTATCTTATATAGATAGGGGGAATCCACTTTTATGTGGACTAGGAATTATCATTTTAATACAAATATGTAATCATTTAAAACTTCAAGGGGCAATTACAATCGGTGGTATCGTGATGACAGCTATAATGGTTCATACAGATAAAACACCATTATATTATGGATTTCATAGAACTTTGGATACATTAGTAGGGGCTACTATTTCTTTTGTAGTTAATATGACAGTATTTCCATATTCTAGACTTAAGACAATAGATAAAACAACATCATATTTTTGGATCATGTTAGATCATATCATTAATGTTGTAAAAGAATATAGATATATTGAACTAGATGATTTTCGCGAAGAATTAAAATATATCGAAAATGAAATAGATTTATGCCATAAAGAACTTATCTTAACCAAAAAACAAAAAGATAGTGTTAAATTATTAGAATCACATTATGATATGGCAAAAAAAGTATTTTTTGAATTAGAAGTATGTCAGACTGTAGATATAGAAAAAGAGAAAAATATTTATGATTATCATATGAATAAAGCTATAAATATTCATCAATCTTATGTAAAAGACTTTCAATTTTGAAAGTCTTTTTTCATATATTGTTTAAATCCTTGTATTATTCTATGCTTAAAAAAGCAATGTTATAGAAGTGATACTAGGATTTAAGTGTTTTTAGTAAGCATAACTGTATTTTGTTATTTTATATCAATTTAATAAAATAACATGGTGAACTGTCACCATGTTATAATATTTTCTCTTTTTCAATTAATGGTTTAATATGGGATTCAGGATTGCTTTCATCAAATTGTTTTAAAAATTCAATAATCTGATTAGTAAGATAAGTAGGAGTAGAAGCACCAGAAGAAACAGCTGCTTTCTTCTTTCCTTTTAAAAGATTTACATCTAAATCATTAATACTTTCTATCATATAAACTTCTTTATTAGCTTTTGAGTTAGCGATACTTGCTAATTTTTTTGTATTGTTAGAATGAGGATCACCTACAATAAAAACGATATCTATATCATCTTCTAATTCTTTAATAGCTTCTTGTCTAATTTTTGTAGCTGTACATGTCTCTTTAGCAATTTCAACATTGGGTAATACTTTTTTAGCATATTCACATAAATCATAGACATCGTATAAAGACATAGTTGTTTGATTAGTTATAACATAGGATTTAGATTTATCAACTTTATCAATATCTTTTTTACAAGTAATAAGATGAATATGCTCTTTATTTAATGAAATAGCTCCTTCTGCTTCAGGATGTCCATTTTTACCAATATATAATATATCTAAACCGGATTTTAATTTATCCTTAATTAAATCATGCGTTTTAATAACATCTAAACAAGATGCATCTATGACATGTAAACCTTTTTCTTTAGCCTTAGTAAAGACCTCATCGCTAGCTCCATGAGCAGTAATAATAACAGTACCTTCTTCAATATTTTCTAATAATTCTAATCTTGTTTTACCTTTTTCATCAATAGTATGTACACCTAATTCATCTAAAGCATTAACAATATATTGATTGTGAACAATCATTCCTAATATTGATATAGGTTGGGGAGCATCTTTTGCTTCTTTTGCAATCTTAATAGCTCTTACGACACCTTTACAATATCCTCTAGGGACTACAGCTTTAACTTCCATTAAAATCACCTCAAGGATAGTATAGCATATTTTGATAGGATATTATATATTTAATAAAAGTAGGACTATTAGTAGGTTCTCTAAGGAACTAAATACAGCTAAAAAAGTTATTAATTTATATGAAAAAATGAATATATTAGAAATACAATAAAATGATATAAAGAGATATACCTATTATTTTTGAACAAAATATTTAAACAAAAACATCAATATTTGAATAGAATATTTAAAAAAGAAAGCATAAGTTTTATATAAGATGAGTAGACTAACCAAGTCTGTTTTGACTTATTGAGAGCACATTCAAAATTGATATAATTTAAACAGACAAATAAAAGGGAGGAGAAAAAATATGGATGCTTTTGCAGACAAACTTGGACGCGTTGGTGCTTGGTGTGGTCAAAATAAATATTTATTGGCTATCAAGAACGCTTTCCAAAATTACTTACCAGCAACTATCGCTGGTGCAATTGCCGTTCTTTGGACTTGCGTTATCGTAAATGAAAGTTCAGGGTTAGGTATTTTCTTTAAGCCAATCATGGCATTAGAACCAACTAATACTATTTTTAACGCTATTAATACAGCTACAATTGGTTCAATGGCAGTTGGTGTATGTATGTTAGTAGCACAAGAAATCGCTGATGCTAACGGTGAACAGTCAGGTGCTTATCCTGCAGTTTTAGGATTTATGATGTGGTTAGTTGTTACACCTACTTCAATCAATGCTACTGATGAAGCTGGTGCAGTAGTTGCTACAGTTAGTGGTATTCCTACTTCTTATATGGGAGCTACTGGATTATTTACTGGATTATTAGTAGGTATTGTAGGTACTGAAATCTATTGTAAATTAAGAAAAGTTGATGCATTAAAAATTAAAATGCCAGAACAAGTTCCACCAGGAGTTGCTCGTGCATTCGAAATCTTAGTTCCAACAGTTATTATCTTAGTTATCGTTGGTGGAGTTTCATTAGTAGTTAATATGTTAACTGGTCTTGATTTAAATAGCTTAGTTTCTACTTATATTCAAGCACCATTAAGTGCTGTTATGGGTCAAAACGTATGGGGAGCTATCTTTATCTATATTATTGCTCAATTATTCTGGTGTATTGGTATGCATGGTCAAAACATGATTTCAGCAGTTAAAGAACCAATCTTTACTCCATTAATTGTAGAAAATATGGAAATCTTCCAAAAAACTCGTGATATTACTCAAGTTCCAAATACATTAAATATTACTATGATGCAAATGTTTGCTGAATGGGGAGGTTCTGGGGTTACTTTATCATTGATCTTAGTTATCTTAATCTTCTCTAAACGTGAAGATAACAGAACTATTGCTGCATTATCTGTAGTACCTGGATGTTTCAATATTAATGAAACAATGACATTTGGTATTCCATTAGTATTAAATCCAATCTTAGACATTCCATTTGTAGTTGCTCCTGCAGTATGTATGTTTGTTGGATATATCTTAATTACTATTGGATTCTGTCCAAAAATTGCAGTTCAAACTCCTTGGACTACTCCACCACTATTAATGGGATTCTTAGCAACAGGTGGATCTATCATGGGAGCTATTTCTCAGTTAATCGTATTTGCTGTAGCAGTAGTCATTTATATTCCATTCTTCTTAGCATACGAAAGACAACAAAATAAAGAATCAGCTGGTGCATAATCAGCTTAATACTGTAATGAGAAATCATTACAGTTTTTTTATAGTTTTATAATTGTGAAATTCACTAGAAAAAGGAAAAAATAAACTATCAAAATTTTGTATAGTTATTTGGTAAATAATGATAAACTCTTATCAAGTTGGTTACTAGATATTTCTTTTTTATTAATATCTAATATACTTTTATTATAGAAGTTAATAAAGAGGTAAAAATTATGATCTTAAAAAATTAACTCAGCAAGATAATTTTACTGAAACTGAAAAAATAATAGCTAATTCAATAGTCGGTATGACAAGTTCAAAATTAGAAGAAATAACATATACATCTCAAGCAGCAGTAGTAAGATTCTATAAAAAGTTAGAAATTGATAAATTCAGACCTTTCTATGCTTTGATATTGGAAGAAGCTGCAAAAAGAAAACATCTATTAGAAATAAACTATAAAGAACCAATAAAAAATAATATGAATGCAGAAGAGGTCATAAGCACAATGACATCATATTATGTCAATGAAATATATGATACAAAATTATGCATTGACAAGAATATGATACAA